>JBBQDD010000378.1:0-1509 GCA_038319335.1 Sphingomonadales bacterium | reverse complement strand
GCTGAGGCGCGCCGCTCCACAGAAAGGACAGCACAATGAAAATGTTCGGTCGCAAGGCGGCCGGGCGCGAGGATTCGCGTCCGGCGCTGGAGTTTCGACGTACGCGCTTCGCCGCTAGTGCCGTGGGCGATGTCGCGATGAGCTATGAGGGGCAGATGCGCGCGCTGTATCTGCGCAATGCGATTGCACAACGTGCGGTGCGGATGATCGCCGATGCGGTGGGCGATGCGCCGCTCAACGCCGCGCCCGAGGTGATGGCTTTGGTGCAGGCGCGTTCGGCCGGGCAAGCGCTGACCGCGACGGTGGCGGGGCATCTGCTGCTGCACGGCAATGCCTATGTGCAAATGCTAAGCGATGCGCGCGGCGACGTGGTCGAGCTGTTTGCGCTGCGGCCCGAGCGCGTGAGCGTCGAGCCCGATGCGGGCGGCTGGCCGGTGGCGTATCGCTATACGGTGGGGCCGCGATCGGTGCGGTTGCTGGCGGAGGAGCCGCGCCCGCAAGTCGTGCAGATCA
Source organism: Sphingomonadales bacterium (assembly GCA_038319335.1). Lineage (GTDB taxonomy): Bacteria > Pseudomonadota > Alphaproteobacteria > Sphingomonadales > Sphingomonadaceae > Sphingomonas. Next base: position 996 of record JBBQDD010000378.1, on the reverse strand, counting down.
AGGCGTTCCACCCGCTGGACGACCATGTTGGGCTGGGCTGTCTCGGCGCGGCGGCGGGCGCGATCGCGCTGCACAATGCGGCGGCGCAGTGGAACACCGCCTTGCTCGACAATGCGGCGCGGCCGTCGGGGGCATTGGTCTATGATCCGGGTGACGGATCGACGCTGTCGCGCGAGCAGTTCGAGCGGTTGCAGGGCCAGATGGACGAAAGCTTTGCGGGCGCGCGCAATGCCGGGCGGCCGATGCTGTTGGAGGGTGGACTCAAATGGCAGGCGCTGAGCATGACGCCCGCCGATATGGATTTTGCCGGCATGAAGGCGAGCGCGGCGCGCGAGATTGCGACCGCCTTCGGGGTGCCGCCGATGCTGCTCGGCCTGCCCGGGGATGCGACCTATGCCAATTACAAGGAAGCCAATCGCGCCTTGTGGCGCCAGACGATTTTGCCGCTGGCGGGGACGATCCTGGCGGGGCTTTCGCAAGGGCTGCGCGGGTGGTTCGACGATGTGGGCTTGCGCGTCGATCTCGACCGGGTGCCGGCGCTGGCGGAGGATCGCGAGCGGTTGTGGGGGCAAGTCGGCGCGGCGGATTTTCTCACGCGGCGGGAGAAGCGCGCGATGCTTGGGATCATTGAGCCATGAGCGCGGGGAGCGGAGCCTTGGGGGTTGGTGGCGCGGTGCTGGCGCAATTGATGGCGCAGGGCGCGAACGAGGGGGCGGACCTCACGACGCTGCGCGCGGTGGCCGAGGAAGCGGGCGAGCTGGCGGCGGCGCGGGCGCTCGCGCGGCTGGGCCTGGATGATCCAGCGGCGGCGAAGGACATGGCCGAGTTGCGCGAGCTGCTCGGCGCTTGGCGCGATGCGAAGCGTTCGGTGTGGAAGGCTGTGCTCGGCTGGATCGTGCGGATCGCAGGCGCGCTGGTGCTGACGGGGTTGGCGGCGAAGTTCGGGTTTTGGGAGTGGGTGAAGTGAGGGGGGCGCGCTCCTCCCCTCCCTGGAAG
>JBBQDD010000377.1:0-1510 GCA_038319335.1 Sphingomonadales bacterium | reverse complement strand
ATGCCATGATGTCGAACGACGCGATGATGTCGAACGACGCGATGATGTCGAACGAAACCAAGTAATTGGTGGGTGCATAGGCTGCCCCCGGGCAGCCTGGCACCAAAAGGGGCCGTCCGGTTATCCGGGCGGCCCCTTTCGATTCGGGCATCCATTTGATCCCCATCGGCAGATGCCAGCCGGGCATGTGCCGAATCGGGCGCCGCCAAATCTGGCCGTGCGCCGTTAACCCGCCCTTGGTGCCGCCCGGCTAGAGCCAGAGCGGTGGCGCGACTCGGCGGACGGGCGCGTTAAATTGGCGATTGACGCAAAAAAGGTTGGGGCCGCTGCGAAAAGCCTTTAGGGCGCACGCAGGGGGTATCGGGCGAGGTAGAATGATGATGTTGCGTTTGGTTATAGTACTGATGACAGCCATGGGAATCATGGCAGCAACCCCCGCTTCCGCCCAGTTTTTCCTGAAAAGCCATGATTATAGCGGCGCACCCGTGCGTGGCGACGAGGCTGAGCTGTTCGTGGCATTGCCCGGCGCGACCGATGACGAACTGCGCGCCAGCCTGGTCTGGTCATTGCGCGCCGCACTGAACGTATCGGCGCTCGGCTGCGATTTCGAACCGATGCTAATGACCATCCCGACGTACAACGCCGTGCTGATCGATCATAAAGCCGAACTGGCGAAGTCATTCGACACGCTGACCAAATATTTCGCCCGCAAGAACAAGGTCGCCAAGGCCGCGACGACCGCTTTCGACAAATATCAGACCCGCATCTATTCTGGCTTCACCACCGTCTACGCGCAGTATAATTTCTGCCAGACGGCGGCACATGTCGGCCGCGATGCGATCTTCACACCGGCCGGCCAGCTGAACGTCCTCGCCGCGAACCGCCTGCGCGAGCTGCGCAACAGCCTGGTTGCGCGCGGCGAGCAGGCCCTGGGCGGCCGCAACAGCCTGCGCATGGTGCCCATTTTGCGGATGGACCCGGTTTGCTGGAACAAGAACCGGTTCGATTTCCGCAAATGCCCGGATGCGTATCTCTGAGTGATGGCGCGACGCGGGTAACGTTGGCAGGCGAAATCCTACCGCAGCCCCAGCATTTTATGCGTCTGCAGCGATAGCCGCCACTGCGGGCGCGCCAGTACCAGGTCGATGGCGGCAGCCTGGTTCGCAGCAGCGGCGGCACTGTCGAGCGGCTGCAGCAGGAAATGGTCGAACGCCCAGCCTTCCACCGCATCGATATCGGTCCCGGGCTGTGGCCAGACCAGCTTCAGCTCATCGCCCGATTGCTGCACGACAATGCTGCCGGCCTTTGGGCTGACACAGACCCAATCGATGGCGGGATGCACCGCCAGCGTTCCGTTCGTCTCAATCGCGATCCGGAATCCTGCCGCGTGGAGCGCATCGACCAGCGCATCGTCCACCTGCAGCATCGGTTCGCCCCCTGTCAGCACGACGAAGCGATTGTCACGTACCGGCCCCCAATGGGCGCAGGCCGCATCCACCAGCGCTGCGGC
>JBBQDD010000376.1:0-1510 GCA_038319335.1 Sphingomonadales bacterium | reverse complement strand
GCGCGCTGGACCTCCCGAACTACGGGCGACCGATCTCAATCCCGCGCTCAAGACCAACAATCTTGTGCCCCCGGCGGGCACAGTTTACTGATTACTGGCCCTAGGTCGGTTGCTGCAAACGCGGGTGCGAGGCAGAAATATCGCTAGGCCGGGCGAACTGCATCAAACGCCGCCCACTTCGGATGGCCGGGCATTACCTGACGATAAAACGCCGCGATCTTCGCCATGTCCGCATCAATATCGCCGCTCGGCATGATTTCCGGCCCCATCCCGCCGCGCATGTTTTCATTGTCTACCCAGGCGCAGACAATCGGCACGCCCGCGCCAAGCGCGATATGATAGAAGCCCGTGCGCCATTTCGGCACTTTGCCGCGGGTTCCCTCCGGCGCGATGACCAGCGCGAACCGGTCGTGCGCGGCAAAGGCGGCAATCATCGCCTCGGCGTAGTTGCCTTTGGTCGAACGCTCGACCGGCACTCCGCCCATATCCAACATAAAGCGCCGCAGCGGCCAGCGAAACAGGCTGGCCTTGCCCATGAAGCGTGGCTCTAGGCCAAAGGCGTGCGTCGCGCCGATGAAGAATACGAAATCCCAGTTCGAGGTGTGCGGCGCACCCAGAATGACGCAGCGCGGGCTCGTGGGCGCAGCGCCTTCCAGCCGCCAGCCACGCCTGCGATAAAGCCACAGCACCAGCCGCTTGACGGCGCGCGATAGGAGCGAAGGTGCAGGTGCGTTGGGCAAAGCCTAAAACCCCGCCCCGTCGGGCCAGCCCGGCGCAGCAAGGCCCATGACCTTGAACAGCAGCCCCATCTGCCCCTCGCCGATCAGCCGGTCTTTGGCGCTGTGGATCGCGGCGGCATGTTCGGGGGCAAAGGCAGCGAGGCTTTCAGCCCGCGTCTCGATGCCCAACTCACGCAACCAGCGGCCTTGCGGCGTTGTGCCCAGCCATTTGACCCCGCGTGACTGGGCAATGGTGGCGAGCGTGGCGAAATCGACATGCGCGGTAAGATCAGCTTCGCCCGGCATGGCGAAGGGATCGACCATGCGGTGTTCGCGCACGGCCTGCAGGGTCGAGCCATCGTGCAAGGCATCATGGCCGTAGTCGATCAGCAGCGCTGCGCCGCCCTGTTCGAGCAGCCGCCCGGCGATTTCGAAAACTGTCGCTGCCGCGCCGGGGCAGGTCTCGATAATCGTTCCGTCCGGGGCATCGCGCCGCGCCTCGGGGACAGCGGCGTCCATCGGCTGCAGGCCTGCCACGGGAATGAACCTGTCACGCTCGCAGGCGACCATCCGCTCGCGCCAGCCATCGCCCGTCTTAACCAGCTGGCGCACCGGCAGCGCATCGAGGAATTCATTGCCGACCAACAGGATCGGACCATACATCGGGATCGTCGAGAGATCGTGATGGAACTGGGCCGAAGGCACGGCAGCCAGCTGGATGTCGCGGAGCTCGGTCGAGCCTTCGACAAAATGCACGCTGGGTGTAAGGCCATAACGTTTGGCCGCGTTCA
>JBBQDD010000375.1:0-1534 GCA_038319335.1 Sphingomonadales bacterium | reverse complement strand
GACGCGTAGCGCCATCAGGAAAGCGAGGCGGCGCTGCGCGTCTGTATGTGCGGGGGCTGCGCGGAAAGCCAGTTGATCGGGGCGCGCGGCATACGCGGTGACGTTGGCGCGCGCCCAGGTTTCCTGTTGCGCCAGCAGCGCTTCGATGGCCTTTTCTTCGGCTCTGAGGAAGGTCTCCAGCGGCTCGACGGTGACTGGCATGGCGCTCACCACTTCTGGCATGACCTCCAGCGCCCGGTAGCTCACGATGGTGTGGTTGCTCCACGCCCATGCGTTGGCGGCGATCAGACCGAGCAGTCCGGCCAGAAGGCGAATGAAAGATTGCAAGGACATTGTCAAATTTGTTTCGAACCAGGCTGCTGCTGCTTGCTGCGCCACGATGGCGGGAGATGCGGGCCTATCGGGCAGGTCTCAGGGGCCGCAGGGGACCGGAGGAGGTATCCGGAATGGGCGGCAGATTGGGCGGCGACAGAATCGGGGGGGGCAGCGATGGTCCGGGCTGTACCGCACCCACCACCGTCGTCAATTCGAGCGTGAATGGCGCCCCCGCCTGCGCTGAAGGTTCGAGCACAGCGGAGCGCGTCGCGACGCTTTTGAGCTTGTAGCTCTCCTCGATCTGGCTGCCGACACGGTACGGCCGGGCCGCCTTTCCATCGACTGAGATGATCGCTACACCCGAACTGGCACGATCGGCCACCACACCGATCAGCGCAAACCGTGTTCCCGCGTCCATGGCGGCTGGCGCCGCAGCCATGGCTGCCACCGGCGCCGCGATCGGTGGGCCAAAAACCTTCGCGAGATCGGCGGGGTCGCTGCCCGGTGCGGGCGCGGAAAGCGCGGCTGCGGTCATCGTCGTCGCACGGGCGCCCACGAACTTCAATGACCACCAGGTAACAGAGATTGCCACCAGTGTCCATACTGCGAAAGTCACGCTACGGGAAAGCCATTTGCCAGCCATGCCGGATTATCATTCAGCGCACACTACCGGCCCACACGCTGCCAGACAAACTTGTGTGGGCCGTACCGGGGAACTCAAAATGACGCATCTATTGAACATCGGGCGACGACGCGCAGCCACCGCACTGCAACGCGGCTTTACCTTGATCGAGTTGATGGTGGTGCTGGTCATCATCGGGGTATTGGCCGCGTTGATAGTCCCCAACGTGCTGGAACGCGCCGACGACGCACGCTCCATGGCGGCAAAGACCGATGTCAACAACCTGATGCAGGCGCTCAAGTTGTACAAACTCGACAACCAGCGCTATCCCACGTCCGAACAAGGACTGTCCGCGTTGATCGCCAAGCCCACCGCCAGCCCGATTCCGCCCAACTGGAAGCCCTATCTGGACAAATTGCCCAACGATCCCTGGAACAACGCCTATCAATACCTGAATCCGGGCATCAAGGGCGAGATCGACGTGATGTCTTTCGGCGCCGACGGCCAGCCGGGCGGCGAGGGCAAGAACGCCGATGTGGGATCCTGGCAGTAAGTCTTTGCGCGCCTTCGCACGCACTGATCAGCACGACGCTCGCC
>JBBQDD010000374.1:0-1538 GCA_038319335.1 Sphingomonadales bacterium | reverse complement strand
TTCGGCGATGAAGCGGCAGCGCAAGCCGTCGCCGACCGCGGTGCACTGGGGTTGGCTGATGCTCTTTCTCGCCCCCAACCTGATCCTGTTTTCAGTCTTCATCATTATCCCGATCGTCATCGCGTTCGGGCTGAGCCTTTTTGACTGGGATCTGATTTCCGCGCCAAAATTTGTCGGCTTGGCCAATTTCCTCGCCATCCCCGGGGACGCCCGCGCCGTCAACTCGATCGTCAAGACGGCCTACCTCATTGCTATTGGCGTCGTACCGACCGTGCTGGTGAGCTTCCTTTTCGCCGCTCTGATCAACATCAAGATGCCCGGGATCAGGGTGCTTCGCACCATCTACATGCTGCCTTTGGTAATCTCGTTCGTCGCTTCGGCCGTGCTGTGGCGCTACATTTTCGATCCGCGCACCGGCCCCGTGAACGTCGTGCTGTCATGGCTGGGGATCCATGGTCCAGCCTGGCTGCAATCGACCGCGTGGTCGATGCCGGCCATCGCCATCGTGATCGTCTGGCTGCGCTTTCCCCTCGGCATGATCCTTTATCTCGCCGCGCTGCAAGCGATCAATCCGTCCCTGATGGAGGCCGCCGAAATTGACGGCGCGGGGGCATTCGACCGGCTTCGCCACATCGTCTGGCCCAGCGTGCGGCCGGTGACCTTCCTTGTTACGATCATTACCCTGCGCGGGGTCTTGTTCGACAGTTTCGATGTCGTGCAGGTGATGACCAATGGCGGGCCGATCAACAGCACCGATATTCTCATCAAATACATTTACGACGTGGCCTTCAGCCAACTCAAACTGGGCTATGCCAGCGCTCTCGCCACGGCGCTGCTGGTGCTGGTCGCGGGGCTAGCGCTGCTGCTGTCGCCGCCGCGGGCCACGGGTGGCCGCAAATGACCGTCGCGCCGCTTTGGCGCCGCTGGCTGCGCGTCAGCGTCATTGTTGTCCTGGGCGCGTTGGTGGGCTTGCCATTCTACTGGATGGTGATCAGCGCAATCAAAACGCCCATTGAGGTTGCAGCCTATCCGCCCACCTGGTTTCCGGCGACGGCGCGCCTCGAAAACGCCCGCGATGCGATGTCGCTGCTGACGCTCAACGCCTTGGTCAACTCCGCTATTTTTGCCGTCAGCGTCACCGCGTTGCAGCTGGTTCTGGTGATCACCACCGGATTTGCCATTGCCAAGATGCCGTTTCCGGGCCGGCGCGCGCTGCTCTGGATGTTCATTATCACCTTGTTCGTGCCCTTCCACGTCCTGCTCATTCCCACTTTCCTGATTATTCGCAACCTGCAGTGGATCGACACCTGGCAGGGTCTGGTGCTCCCGGTCGTTGCCCAGACCAGTTTCGGGGTTTTCGTGTTCCGGCAGTTTTATGCGGATCTTCCCGATGAGCTTCTCGAGGCCGCCCGCATCGATGGTGCCAGCTGGGGGCAGCTTTTCGTGATTATCGTACTGCCGCTTTCGGGTCCGGTCATCGCGGCCTATGTCTCCGTGACGGTGCTGACCGCCTGGAACATGTACATCTGGCCGTTGAT
>JBBQDD010000373.1:0-1551 GCA_038319335.1 Sphingomonadales bacterium | reverse complement strand
TGGCCTGGCCGAACCAGAAATCATGGCGACGGATGTTTCCGAAGCGGCCATCCTGCGCGCTCGCGCCGCGCGATTCTCTCAGTTTGAAATCCAGCGCGGGTTGCCCGTGCGCCAGATGATCAAATGGTTCGAGGCTGACGGATCGGACTGGGTCGCCAGCACCGATCTGGTGCGCAAGATCAGCTTTCGCCGCCACAATCTGGTGGGTGATCCCGCCCCGGCGGGCCGGTTCGACGTTGTGCTGTGCCGCAACGTGCTGTTTTACCTGTCGCCTACACTGCGCAAGCGCGTGTTTGAGCTGCTGGCAGAGGTGGTCCGCCCCGGCGGCTTGCTGGTGCTGGGTGCGGGCGAAACCGTGACTGGCCAGACCGAGGCGTTCACCCCCAGCACCGACTATCGCGGCCTGTATGAGCGGGTGGCGACGCCTGCTGCCCATCTGGAGTCTGCCGCTGCCTAGTGGCGGCGCGGTTTACTTTGCAGGCCTGCCGCGCCAAGCGGCGATGATGGACCCCGCCGCCCCAACCCAGAAGCCGGTATTCGGGGCGCCCGATATCATCGCTGTCATTGCGATGAATGTGCTGTGGGGGCTGAATGTCGTCGCGGTAAAGGTATCCGTCGACGCGGTATCGCCCATGACGGCAGCCTTTTTGCGCCAGGTGATCGTGCTGCTCGTGTGCGCCGCCGCCTTGCGGATCGTGCCGGGCAAGATGCGCGCGCTGACGGCACTTGGCCTGTTATCCGGCGGGGCGTTCTACCTCGCGCTAAACCTGTCGCTGGCGGTGGCAACCAATGTCGGTGCGCTGGCGATTGCGGGGCAGCTGGGGGTGCCGTTTGCGCTGATATTGTCGATCATCGTGTTCAAGGAACGGATCCACTGGCCGCGCATGACGGGGATCGCGCTGTCGCTGCTCGGCGTCGGCATTCTGGTGTTCGATCCGTCGGCAGGGGACGAGTTGCTTGGCCTGGCACTGACCGCGCTTGGTAGCCTGTTCTGGGCGATCGGATCGTTGATCCAGCGGACGCTGACAGGCGTGCGCATCCTGACAATTTATGCCTGGATCGGCTTTTGGGGCAGCGTGACGTTGGGGTTGGCTGCCTGGGCATTCGAACCGGCGGCATTTGCGGCCATTCCCGATATTCCGGTGCATACCCTGGCATGGATTGCGTTTTCGGCGATCGGATCGACGGTGCTGGCGCACGGGGCGATGACCTGGCTGCTGCAGCGCCATGCCGTGGGTGTCGTCACGCCGCTGACGCTTGCAGCGCCGGTGATTTCGGTCTTTACCGCTTCATGGTATTTCAACACGCCGGTCACGGCGATCATGTTGATCGGGGGAGCATTGGCGATGCTGGGCGTAGCGATTGTGACGATACGAACCGCACGGGCAACAGTGTTATGATCGTTATCGACGCGCCATCCCCGAATTTTGATGAACGCGCGCTGCCGATCTCGATGATCGTGCTGCATTATACCGGCATGCCCGACTGCGGCGGCGCGCTCGACCGGCTGACCTCGCCCGAGGCTAAGGTCTCGGCGCATTTTTGCATCGA
>JBBQDD010000372.1:0-1562 GCA_038319335.1 Sphingomonadales bacterium | reverse complement strand
CCGGTGATTGCCATTCTCGGCGAGTTTGATGCGCTGCCGGGCCTGGCGCAGGAAGCCGGAATGACGACGCACACGCCGCTGCCGGGTGACGGCGCGGGGCATGGCTGTGGTCACAATTTGCTCGGGGCTGGCGCGATGCTGGCCGCAACCGCGGTAAAGGATTGGCTGGCGGCCAACGGGATCAAGGGGCGGGTGCGCTATTATGGCTGCCCGGCGGAGGAAGGTGGCTCGGGCAAGGCGTTCATGACGCGCGCCGGGGCGTTTTCGGATGTCGATATCGCCATTTCCTGGCATCCGATGACGTTCCCGGGGGTGATGCCGGCGCGGTCGCTGGCCAATGTCATGGTCGATTATTCATTCGCCGGGCGGGCGAGCCATGCGGCCGCCGCACCGCATCTTGGTAGGTCTGCACTTGATGCGGTCGAATTGATGAATGTCGGGGTGAATTATATGCGCGAGCATATGCCATCCAGCGCGCGCATTCACTACGCGCTGTTAGATGGCGGCGGCGTGGCACCCAACGTGGTGCAGGCGGCGGCCAAGGTGCGCTACATGATCCGCGCCGAAACCTCGGCCGAGGTGCGCGCGCTGGCGGCCCGGGTGCGCAAGATCGCCGATGGCGCGGCGCTGATGACTGAAACCTCGGTGACCGTGCAGCCGGTGGCGGGCATGTCCGACCTAGTTCCCAATCGGCCGCTGGAAGCAGCGATGCAGGCCAATATCGAACGGCTCGGTCTGCCGGACTGGGATGATGCAGATCGCGATTTTGCCGAGCAGATACGCGCGACTTTGCGGCCCGAAGATATCAAAGCCCACTACCAGCATGTCGGAATGGGCGCGCGGGACGGCGAAGCGTTGGCGCAGCGGATTACCCCGCTCGACAGCCAGCGCACGCTGATGATGGGCAGCACCGATGTGGGCGATGTGTCCTGGGTGGTGCCGCTGGTGCAGGCGGAAGGTGCGACGGCGGCGATCGGTTCGCCATTCCATTCCTGGCAGTTCACCGCGCAAGGCAAGTCCCCGCATGCGAAGAAGGGCATGGTGCATGTCGCCAAGGTGATGGCGGCGACGGCGCTGGACGTGCTGCAAAACCCCGCGCTGATCGCAGCCGCAAAAGCAGACCTGGTGGCCCAGACAGGAGGCCAAGCATACGTATGCCCAATCCCCGACGACGTAAAACCCCCGCAACCCCCGAGGCCCTAAAGAGTTCGCAAGGCAACAAGTATTAAAAAGTTTTTTGCTTCTTTTTTATTAACTGCCCATGTAGCCGGTTCGCGTTCATCTGTTGCCTCCGGCGTCCGGGCATAAGTCAAGCTCCTGGCGCCCGATCCAATTGATTCTCCCGTCGAACCGCCTCCCGCCAGCGTCGCCGCCCTGATCAGCAACGTTTTCTGGATCGCACTGAAGACCGCCGCCATCGCCCGCATCGGGTGGGCCATAATCTGTTGCGCCGCTTCCTCCCCGATCCCACCGTGCCCTTCACCAACAACCGCGCAGAGCCGGCCGCGCGGAGGCGGCACGTGCCGCAGAAATTCTCCGGCGGGTGTAGCTCCGACGCAGGC
>JBBQDD010000371.1:0-1574 GCA_038319335.1 Sphingomonadales bacterium | reverse complement strand
AGTGCTGCGCGCCGCCGTTGCCCGGTCGACAGCAGCCGCACGGGCACCGCAGCGATATGCGCCAGGCCGATTTCCTCAAGCGCCGCCGCAACCGCGGCCCGGTCCACCCCGTCGATCCGCGCCCAGAACAGCAACGCATCGGCCAAGGTCCGCTCGGCATCCAGCGCATGGGCTTCGGCCAGATAGGCGCGCGCCGCGCTGCCCGTCACGCTGCCCGACGATGGTGGCAGCAGCCCAGCGGCGATTCGGATCAGGCTCGATTTGCCAACCCCGTTCGGCCCGCTGACGATAAGCGCATCGCCTGCGCCCAAGGCGAACGACACATCCCGAAACAACACCTGCCCGCCGCGCGTGCAGGCGACCCGGTCAAACCCCAGGCTGCTCAAGCCTGATGTTCCAGCGCGTGCATTGCTGCATCCGACAGGCCGAAATGATGGCCGACTTCGTGCACCACGACATGGGTGATCAACGCCTTCAGCGTTACCCCGGTATCACACCATTCGTCCAGGATCGGGCGGCGGTATAGATGGATGCGATCGGGCATCGCGCCTGATTGCGTGCTGCTTTTTTCGCCGACCGGCTGGCCGTGATACAGCCCGGTCAGCCCAAAGGGATCCTCGATCTCCAGTTCAGCAAGCGTTTCCTCATCAGCGAATTCCTCGACGATCAGGATGATGTCGGCGACATGCGCTGCGAACGGCGCGGGCAGCCGGTTGAGCACCCCGCGGGCCAGCGCTTCGATCTCTGCTGCGGTGGGTGCTTGCCCCATCTGTGCTTGCCCTGTCATGTCGAGGGACATAGGCCGAGGCGGCAAGCCACGGCAAGGGGACGAAGATGGTTGAGCAATTGAGCGAAGCAGAACGCGCCGAGGCGCTGGACGGCCTGCCCGACTGGGATTGGGATGAGGGGCGCGCGGCCATCACCCGCAGCTTTGCCTTTTCCGATTTCGTCGAGGCGTTCGGCTTCATGAGCCGGGTCGCGCTGCTCGCGGAAAAAGCGGATCACCACCCGGAATGGTCGAATGTGTGGAACCGGGTGGAAATCATGCTGACCACGCACGATGCCGGCGGGCTGAGCCACCGCGATATCGATCTGGCAGCGGCGATCGACCTGCTGGTCGAGTAACGCTGCCCGCGGGCCAGGGGTGTGGGGCTTAGGGCTTGGGAAAATGGTGCCCGGGGACGGGATCGAACCGCCGACACTGCGATTTTCAGTCGCATGCTCTACCAACTGAGCTACCCGGGCAACCGGCCCGATGATTACCGGGGAACGCGGCTCTTAGTCATCGTTATCGGCGCTGTCCAGCCCGGCCTTGCCCCTTATCTGGTCCTTTGACGCGTCCTCATCCGTTGCGGGGCCAGCGGGCAGGCGATAGCCCTCGCCCAGCCATTGCAGCAAATCGCGGTCAACACAGCCCCGGCTGCAAAATGGCTTGTGCGCAGGTGCGGTTGGCTTGCCGCATATCGGGCAGGTGCCGGGTGTGGGCATGTTCAATCCTCTAGGGAGATGTTGCCGCCGGTGCGGCGGGCGAGCGCAATGAGCCAATCGGGCCGGGCTTCGATCCGCGCGCGGAC
>JBBQDD010000370.1:0-1601 GCA_038319335.1 Sphingomonadales bacterium | reverse complement strand
TATGGTGGCTCCTATGCGGGGGCCTATCTGCTGCGCCGGGGATTGTTCCTGCCGTTCGAGCTGACCCCGATGCTTGATCACGCGCTGGTGGAGGACGGGTTGCGGCGGCTGTCTCCGCTGGCGCTGGTCGACGATCTGGCGCTCAATCCGCTGCCGCCATCGGCGCAGGGCCGTGTCGCCGCGTTGGAGGCATCATGCTACATGCGCAACCAATTGCTGCGCGATGCCGATTGGGCAAGCATGGCGCACGGGGTTGAGGTGCGCACGCCGCTGGTGGATTATTCTCTGCTGCAGCAAGTCGCCCCGCTGCTGACCCGCACGAATGCGGCCACGGGAAAGGCCGTGCTGGCGGAGGCACCCCAAGTGCCGCTGCCCGAACGGGTCCGGAGCCGTGCGAAAACCGGTTTCAGCGTGCCGAACGGCTTATGGAACGGCCCGGAAGCTGGCAGCCAGCCCGCCTTTGGTCAGGGCCGAGTGTCTCGCGACTGGGCGCGTACCGTCTATGGCGAGTTCTGAGGTGGTGGACATGCTGGACGCAGCGGTGGTGCACCCCCGCCCATTCAACATCGCGCGAGGATCGCAGTGACGGGTCACCGCGTCCTGGCGCTCGTGACCGATGCGTTTGGCGGCTATGGCGGCATCGCTCAGTATAACCGCGATTTCCTGACGGCATTGTCCGCCAGCGACGCGGTGGACGATATTCTCGTTCTGCCCCGGATGACGCCAGGCGACCCCGGCGTGTTGCCGCCAAAGCTGCGGCAATGGCGCGCGCGGGGCGGGCGTATCGATTATTCGCTGACATCGGTTCAGGCAGCGATTGCCGCCCGGCCGAGCATCATATTCTGTGGCCACCTGTATCACGTCTGGCTGGCCCGCCTGATCGTGCGTCTCACCGGGGCGAAACTGGTGGTGCAGCTGCACGGTTTCGATATTTGGGGGGACATCGGCGCTGCGCGCCGGCGGGCGCTGGAAGCGGCGGACATGATCCTGACAGTCAGCCGCGATACGCGGGCCCATGTTCGGTCGAAAGCATCGATTGGTTCGGACCGCGTCATCGTCCTCAACAACACGGTCAGCGATGATTTTTGCCCTGGCGACAGAGCAGCGGCGCGGGCGCGCTTTGGATTGGAGGACGAGCTTGCGGTGCTGACGGTCTCGCGGCTCAATCCGCCGATCAGCTACAAGGGGCATGAACGCGTCATGCAGCTGGTCGCGCAGCTGTTGCGCGGTGGACGCCCGGTTACCTATCTGATCGTAGGGGTTGGCGACGATCAGCCACGGTTGGCCGACGCGGCATTGGCGCACGGCGTGGCCGACCATGTTCGGTTCCTGGGCCACGTGGCACGCGCGGACCAGCCCGATCTGTACCGGGCGGCGGATATCTTTGCGTTGCCGTCAACGCGGGAAGGCTTCGGGATCGTCTTTCTGGAGGCAATGGCGTGTGGCACGCCGGCGATCGGGCTGGCGGTTGGCGGCGCGCCGGATGCGCTGGGCGACGGTGAACTGGGCGTCTGCGTTTCCGACGAGGCGTTTCCCGACGCATTTCTGGCGATGGCAACCGGGCCGCGCGAGCGCGACGCGAGCCTTGCTGAGCGGGTTCA
>JBBQDD010000369.1:0-1613 GCA_038319335.1 Sphingomonadales bacterium | reverse complement strand
GCCGCAGCGGCGATCGACCCGCCGAAAACCCTGGAAAACCGTTCGAAACGCATCACTTGATCCTCCGGCTGGCGCGCAGAGGCTGGTGACGTCAACCGGCTCTACACGTAGCTATGGCCAGCGGTATCGGTTGAAGAGGTGAAGATAGCGTTAGGATTGTCTGGTAAACCCGCCAGAACTTCGGTGGGCAGCCGGTGCCCCAGGAACCCCGTGGGGCTGGCGGAAAGCCCATATGCCCCCGCCTGAAACAGCGCGATGACATCGCCCGGCTCGGCATGCGGCAGCGCCACCTGGTCCGCCAGCCGATCAAGCGGGGTGCACAGGCAACCAACGACAGTGGCGATATCTGTGGCCGGTTCACCCATCCGGTGCGCGACCGCGATGGGGTAGTTCCGACGGACAACGGTGCCGAAATTGCCCGAAGCGGCAAGCTGGTGGTGCAGCCCGCCATCGGTGACAAGGAACGTCTCGCCGCGACTGAGCTTCCGGTCGATCACCCGGGTAAGGTATACGCCGCAACTACCCACCAGCCACCGGCCCAGCTCCAGCGCGAAACCCGCCCCAGCCAGCGATGCGGGCATTGACGCCATGGCCTCGCCCAGCGCCGCGCCGATCGCACCGACATCAACCGGCGTATCGCCCGGAAAATAGGGGATGCCAAAGCCGCCGCCCAGATTGACAAGCGGCGGGGCCATGCCGATCCGATCGGCAAGATCACCCGCCAGCGCCAGTGTCGCCGCCTGCATCTCGATAATCGCATCGGTATCCAGCGTTTGCGATCCGGCGAAGATGTGCAGTCCGCGCCACTGCGCCCCGGCATGCTGGATCATCGCGACCAGTGGCGGCACGGCATCGGCATCGACGCCGAATGGCGATGCTCGCCCGCCCATCCGCATCCCCGATCCGCGCAGTTCGAATGACGGGTTTACCCGAACCGCAAGCTGCGGGGCGATGCCCAGCCGTTCGCCAATCGCCAGCGCACGCGTGCCCTCAGCCGCCGATTCCAGGTTGATCGTGATGCCCGCGCTGATCGCCGCGGCCAACGCGTCATCGCGCTTGCCCGGTCCCGCAAAGCTGACCGGCAAGCCAGGAGCCTCCCGCATCACCAGCGCAAGTTCACCCGTCGACGCGATGTCCAGCCCATCGACCAGCGGCGCGATGGCGCGCACCAGCGGGGCAAACGGGTTGGCCTTGACGGCATAGTGCACGCCAATCCCCGGCGGCAGTGCCACACGCAGGGTAGCGATCTGGTGCGTGACGACACCGAAATCATAGACGAACAGCGGCGTATCCGCTGCCAGATCAATCCACTGCGCCCATGTCTTGCCAGCGATCATCAAGTCGCCGTGCTGCCCTGCAAACGGCGCCGGGATCGGCCCCATCGGTTTGCCCGGCGGCTTCACGCGCTCACCTGTGCCTTCAGCGCGGCCCGGTCGAGCTTGCCATTGGCGTTGCGCGGCAGCGTCTCTCGCCAGTCATATCGGGCCGGTTGCATGAAGCTGGGCAAATCACGCCGCAGCCGTTCGCGCAAGGCCTGCTCGGCCACATCAGCCGCGCCAATCGCGCGGGCCACCACGACGATCACCTGCCCCAGCCGGTCGTCAGCCACGCCA
>JBBQDD010000368.1:0-1616 GCA_038319335.1 Sphingomonadales bacterium | reverse complement strand
AAGCACCGGAGACGTTCACATTGCTGGCGCGGCAGCGGTTTCGATGGGCATTCGGCACGCTGCAATGCTTGTGGAAGCACCGATCCATCCTGTGGACGGCCAAGCCATGGGGCCGCGCCTATATCGGCATCCCGCAATCGCTGCTGTTCCAGATCGCGTTTTCGCTGATCGCGCCGATCATCGACATCATGCTGGTGCTCAACATCGCGGCGGCGCTGGCCAATGGCTGGCAGCACGGCGCGGGCGAAGTTCGGGGCGAGGGGCTGACGATGCTTGTCTTCTGGGCTGGCTTTACCGCGATAGACGCGCTGTGCGGCTATGCAGCCTATAGCATGGAGCCGCGCCGCATGCGGTTTCCGTTCCTGTTGCTGATCGCCCAGCGCTTTGTCTATCGCCAGCTGATGTACTGGGTGGTGATCCGCGCCGTGGTGACGGCGCTGCGGGGGCCATCGGTGCTGTGGGGCAAGCCCAGACGAAGCGGGCAGCTCGGCAGGCCACGGCGTCGCTGGTTCCAGTTTTTTGCGCGCGGCTAGTATCGCCCCGCCTGATCGATCAGTCCGGTACGACCTCGATCAGGCTCGCTTCCACCAGTGCGCGATAGTCGCGGGGTGACATGCCGAAGCGGGTGCGAAACGCGCGGCTCAGATGGGGGGCATCGCTGAAGCCCAGCCTGTGGGCGATATTGCCGATCGGTTCGGTGCGCTGAACATCAGCCAGCGCGGTGCGCGCCCGCTCCAACCGCTGGCGGGCGATGAAGTTATGGATGCCACCTTCCTCCTTGAACGCGGCGAACAATCTGGCGCGCGTTACCCCGAGCGCCTTGCACAGATCAGCGATCGTGATCTTGCCATCGCCAATGCGCCGCTCAATCTCTTCCCCGGCGCGCTGCAACAACAGTTTTTTAGAACTCACGTGCCGCTCCACGCGCGGGCGAACCTCTGCGAGAGCCAGTGCCGCAAGCTCCAGAAACACGCGGCCAAGCCGTTCTGCCGCCATGATGTCGAGCCGGGGCAGCGCCCGCCGCGTCATTTCCGCATGCGCGAACAACATCTCAGCTGCAGCCGCAGGCACAACCAGCCCGTGCACGTCATGCAGCGATCCAAATGCGCGCTCCGCCACCTGGCGCGGCATCACGATCGAATAGGTGATGCTGGCGGACGAAATGTGCAGCGACGGGCGGGCTGCATCATGAAAATGCAGCGTGCCCGATGGCTCGTAAAATGGGCGCCCGTCCATATCGCCCTGCGCCAGCCCCTGGACCATCATGTTGATGATCACCGGATCGAAATCGGATGATCGGATATCCTGTTCACGCCGTTCCCACCGCATGCCGGTGATTTCGGTGTAAACGAACATGATGTCACCCAGCAGCACCGATTCCCACGTCGTGTTGAAGGGTTCGCTTGGCTCGGTGCGGAAGACGTGCTGACTGCGCGGCCAATCGCGCAGCAACCATGCGCGGTAACGTTCAGGCGGCGGCAGATGATCGGTCGAAAAACGCAGGACCGGAATCAGTTCTGACGGCGCATCATCCTGGGGCGTTGAATCAGGCCCGGGCATGTGCAGCCCAATCTGCAACCTTTGCCGACAGGGGCTGGCGCACCTTGCAATTTGTG
>JBBQDD010000367.1:0-1618 GCA_038319335.1 Sphingomonadales bacterium | reverse complement strand
CCGGGTGCGCGCGATTGAGCCGGTGAACGCAACGTCGGATGATTTCTTTGCCAGCACGCGGCGAACGGCGCTGGCACGCTGGCGGTTTCGCCCGGCGACGCGCGACGGCGTGCCGATCGAACGCTGGCGGGTGATGCGCGTTACCTTTCAATTTATGGACGGTTGATCGCATCGGATGGTTCGGCGGGGGGCTGGCCTTGGGCGCTTGCCCGCCCTATCTTTGGCGCGATGAGCTTTTTCGCCCGCCTTTCCCCCGTTCGTGCCATCCGCGATCTGCGGCTGTTCCTGTCGTACCGTCAGCCTTATGAGCTTGGCTTTCTGGCGCTGGCACTGCTGGTGACGACCATCGTGGTGGCAGGCTTCGTGCATGATTCGCACATCGAAACGCCCTACAAACGCACCATCATCTATGTCGAGCAATGGCCGGTAACCCGCACCAATGCAGAGATTGTCGCCCAGCAAAAGGTCGATCAGGTCGTGCGCGACAAGGAAAAGGCCGAGCTGGAGCGCCAGCGCAAGGATTTGCAGGCGCAGTATAAGCGGCTGGACGACAAGCTGAAGGCAGTCGGGCTCTGATCACCCGCGGTACCGGGGATGATCGTCGCTGGATGGGGGCAGCGATCACGCTTGGCGAGCGCGGGCGCGGGCGAACCGCCCCCAACCCCAATGTCGGCTGCGTGATCGTGAAGCAGGGCCGGGTGATTGGCCGGGGCTGGACCCAGCCCGGCGGTCGCCCGCATGCCGAAGCGATGGCGCTGGGCCAGGCCGGTGGCGATGCGGCTGGCGCGACCCTGTTCACTACGCTGGAGCCCTGCGCGCATTTGTCCCCGCGCGGCCCGGCGTGCAGCGACCTTATTGTCGCCGCAAAAATCGCCCGGGTTGTCATCGCGCTGGTCGATCCCGATGCGCGGACCTGCGGGCTGGGGATCGCGGCACTGCAAGCGGCGGGGATAGTGGTTGCACAGGGGGCGGGTGCGGATGTAGCGCAGCGCAGTATGGCGGGGTTCCTGACCCGGCAGGCGTTGGGCCGGCCGCATGTGACGCTGAAGCTCGCGACATCGCTCGACGGGCAGATTGCGCTGGCGAGCGGACAAAGCCAGTGGATTACCGGGCCGCACGCGCGCGCGCATGGCCATGTCGAGCGATCCCGGCATGAGGCGATCCTGGTGGGGCGCGGCACGCTGGCGGCTGATGCGCCCTTGCTTGATGTGCGACTGGCGGGGCTGGAAGCGCGATCACCCCGCTGCCTGCTGCTATCGTCAACCAATGCCGCGCCGCCAGGGTGGCAGGTGCTGCACAACCCCGGCGACATTGCCGGGCTGGACGCGGTGCATGATGTATTGGTTGAGGGCGGGGCGCAGACGGCGGCGGCGTTTCTGGCGCCTGATCTGGTCGATCGGTTGCTGCTCTACCGCGCGCCCATCGTTATCGGCGCGGGCCGGGCGGCGATTGGCGATATCGGGCTGACAGACTTGAGCAGCGCGCATGGTCGCTGGCAGTTGCATGATCGCCGCACCCTTGGCAGCGACGGGCTGGAAGTCTACCACCGGGCAAGGGGTTAGGACGGCAATGTTTACAGGCATTATCACCGATATCGGCACGATCGACCGGATCGACC
>JBBQDD010000366.1:0-1657 GCA_038319335.1 Sphingomonadales bacterium | reverse complement strand
AATGGCGGTGTCAATTCGCGCCTGCCGCTCCACCGCGTCCACCCACACATAAGCGGCCAGCCGTTCGGCCGCCGCATCGTCGCTCAGGTCAACCGGCGCGATATCCACGCCCCGCACGCTGACAATCTCGACGGGGGCGGCGGGCGGCACTGGCCCGCGCCATTCGGGCCTGATCAGCAATTCGGCCTGTTCAGGCCCGGCCCGCACGCCGCCCAGATCAAAGCCATAGCGATTGATCAGCAGGTTCAGCCCGGCGCTCGATCCAATCTCCAGCAGTGCCATTTTCGGCCCGAAGCGCGCCGCCAGATGCAGCAGCCCGGTCACCAACCCTGCTGATCGTCCCGCCTCATTGGTCTGTGGTGGCCCGGCCAGCCAGGGCAACAGTGCCGCGTCATGCACCGCCAACGTCTGTGCGATAATCGCATCGACGGCATCGTCCGCCACCACTGCACCGGTAAACACCGTGGACAGCGCCGCATCGGCCCCCGCCCGGTGCAGGGCGTGGAACCCGCCCATCAGTCGCAGCACCATCGCATCGGCCACGGGTTCGCCCGGCCAGTCGAGCACCGCCCGCCCGGTCGCCGTGTCGCGCGTAACGGCCCGGCCAATTGACCGCGACAGCCGCGTGGTGATGGGCGCGTCCATCGCCGCGCAATAGCCCGCCTGCACCTCAAACGAGTCGCGGTTGGTTGCCTCATCGCCCATCATTCTTCCCTTCGCCCGATTCTTCCCTTGGCCCGATTCTTCCCTTGGCCCGGTATTAAGGCCTTGTTGCACCGCACCCGCGCGCCCTCTACAGCGCCTGCCAAATGTCCGAAAATCCGATCATTATCGCCGTCCCCAAGGGGCGCATCCTGGCAGAGGCACTGCCGCTGCTCGCGCGCGTCGGGATTGAGCCTGAGGCCGCTTTTGCCGATGAGTCCAGCCGCGCGCTGCGTTTCATGACGAACCAGCCCGGGATTGAGCTGATCCGGGTCCGCGCGTTCGATGTCGCCACCTTTGTCGCGCATGGCGCGGCTCAGCTGGGCATTGTCGGTTCCGATGTGCTGGCCGAATTCGCCTATTCGGAGCTGTATGCGCCTGTCGATCTGGGCATCGGCCATTGCCGCCTGTCGGTGGCGGAGCCTGCCGCCATGGCCGCGACGGACGATCCGCGCGGGTGGAGCCATATCCGCATCGCCACCAAATATCCGCACATCACCAAGGCGCATTTCGCTGCGCGCGGTGTGCAGGCCGAATGCGTCAAGCTGAACGGCGCGATGGAGCTTGCCCCACTGCTGGGGCTTGCCCCGCGCATTGTCGATCTGGTGTCGTCGGGCCGCACACTGCAGGAAAACGGGCTGGTCGAGGTGGAGGTGATTGCCCAGGTCACCAGCCGCCTGGTCGTCAACCGCGCCGCGTTCAAAACCCGGGCTGAGGTCGTGCCGCTGGTCGATGCGTTTCGAAAGGCGGTGGCGTAACATGATCCGTCTGTCCACCGATGCCCCCGGTTTCGCCAGTGCATTCACCGCACTCGTCAATGCGCGCCGCGAAGCTGATGGCGATGTCGCGCGTGATGTCGCGGCGATCATCGCCCGTGTCCGGGACGAAGGCGATGCAGCGCTGGCCGCGCTAACGCTGCAGTTTGACGGGCATGATCTGGATCGTTCCGGATGGC
>JBBQDD010000365.1:0-1664 GCA_038319335.1 Sphingomonadales bacterium | reverse complement strand
CCGGCCACATTCACCTATCCGCTCTGGTCGCTGATCAGCGATTACAAGATGTTCTTTCTGTGGCTCAGCGGGCGGTTGCCGGGGCATCTGGCGGCAGCCGGGGTGGCGACGCGATAGCGGCGTTTTGCGGGCTGACAGTTTCGGTGGGTTGCAGCCGGGGGCAGGGGTTGCCATTGATGGCGGCATGACGACGATCCCCAACACGCTCGCGCTGATCGGCAATACCCCGCTGGTTCGGCTGGCGGGCCCCAGTGCGGCCAGCGGCGGCGAGATTTTCGCCAAGTGCGAATTTGCCAACCCCGGTGCATCGATCAAGGACCGCGCCGCCCTGTACATTGTCGAGGATGCCGAGGCGCGCGGCGCCATCAAGCCCGGCGGCACGATTGTGGAGGGGACGGCGGGCAATACCGGGATTGGCCTGGCGCTGGTCGCCAATGCCAAGGGATACAAGACGATCATCGTCATGCCCGACACGCAGAGCCAGGAGAAAATGGCCACGCTGCGTGCGCTGGGGGCCGAATTGGTGCTGGTGCCTGCCTGCCCCTATTCCAACCCCTGCCATTTCGTGCACCAGTCGCGCCGCATTGCGGAGGAAACGCCCAATGCGGTGTGGGCGAACCAGTTCGACAATATCGCCAATCGCCGCGCGCATCTTACCGGCACCGCAGAGGAAATCTGGGCGCAGATGGACGGCCAGATCGATGGGTTCACCTGTGCGGCGGGCACGGGCGGCACCATCGCCGGGGTTGGAATGGGCCTGAAAAGCAAGGATGAGCGCGTGACGATTGCGCTCACCGATCCGCACGGTGCCGCCTTGTATGAATATTACGCGCATGGTGAGCTGAAATCCGAAGGGTCTTCGGTTGCCGAAGGGATCGGGCAGGGGCGCATCACCGCCAATCTGGAGGGCGCGCCCATCGACACGCAGTACCGTATTTCGGACGCGGAAGGTTATGAATGGATGGGGCGCTTGCTTGATGACGAGGGGCTGTGCCTGGGGCTGTCATCCGGCATCAACGTGGCCGGCGCAGTGCGGCTCGCGCGTGATCTGGGGCCGGGCAAGCGGGTCGTGACGATCCTGTGCGACACGGGGTTTCGGTATCTGTCGACGCTGTACAATCCGGTGTGGCTGGCCGCCAAGGGACTGTCGCGAGCAGTGGCTGTTCCGGCTTAGGCGCGCGCTCGGTTATACCGGCGGCTGAACAAGCCCCGCTAATGTTGCTTCAACTGGTTGCGGTACTGGCGACGGCCTGCGATCATGGTCTCCATCAGACACTCGGGGACAACAAATGGCACGCCGGATAGCGATGTTTCTCTGCGTTGCTGGCGGCCTTTTGTTGAGTGCAGGATCTGCGCCTGCTCATGATTTTTGGCTGCAACCATTGGCGTTTCGCATGTCGGCAGGGCAGCAGCTGTCGGTTCGATTCCTCATCGGCGCGCCTGACGCCGTGGAGCATTGGGAAACCGAGTGGCGCAAGATCGTTGCGTTTCAGGATTTCGGCCCGGACGGTGTTTCGGACCTGCTCGCCGAAATTCGGCCGCTGAATGGCGCTGTGCCCAGGGTGGATCGAGCGGATGCCGTGATGACCATCGCTACGCCGGGCACCCACATGCTGGCTTTCACCAGCAACCAGGCGGTGAGTGATCTGCCGGCCGATAAATTT
>JBBQDD010000364.1:0-1665 GCA_038319335.1 Sphingomonadales bacterium | reverse complement strand
CAGGGTCCATCGCGCCACGGGGGGTGCGCCCATTGGTGCAAGGTGGATGGTGAAACAAGTTCAGCATGACGATGGCGTGATCAGCGGCGCGGTGCCGACCTGATCAGCCCCCTCACCGCAACGGCTTGCCTGAGTCTTTCCATTTGTCGAGGATTGTCGATTCCGGCAACGGCTGTGTTGTTTCGCTTTTGGGCGTGTATCCCGGCATGGGCATGCCGCTCTGCGCATAGGCTGGTTGGATGACGGCAGCGGCAGTGCGCGGCTTCATGGGGGCTGGCACCATGCTCGCCACCAGCACCGGGCTGGCCAGCGGCGCGATCGGCCGAGAGTGGGGGCCGGGGAAGGGCTCTCCGCCGGTATAGGCCTGGCGGAAAGCACCGGGCGTCCCCCAATATCCCTGCCAGCGGTGGAAGAAATGCGCGCCGATGGCCGCTGTCATCACCAATTGCCGGTTCCATGACGGGGTGACGGCATAGGTGTGGTAATGCGTCGCGGTGCCAACACGCGCCTCCACGCTGCCCGCCAGCATGACGGCTGCCACGCGCATCGCCCGCTGCCAGCTGGCGCGTGCCGGTATGCGGGCCATTGATCCGTCACAGGCATAGCTGAACTGGCAGCCCGTCATCCGTTCCGATCCCTGATAGATCACGCCGCAAATCGTGGCGGGAAAGGCGGGGTGGCGCACGCGGTTCAAAATCACCTGGGCAACCGCGCGCTGCCCGGCATCGGGCTCGTTCGCGGCCTCATAATAAATCGCCGCCGTCAGGCACTGCAACGCGCGGTCGCGGTCGGTGGGGCTGGCGCGCCCCATGGAAAAGGGGGCGGCTGGGTGGATCGTGCCATCGGCGGCATTGGCCAGCGCGTCGGCGGGGATCGGCATGTCGGGCAGGGCGGTGGTCCCCGTGGCACCAGCGGCAGGGGCTGCCTCATCGTCGGAAACATAAAGCAGCGCCGCGCCGGGGAAATGATCGGTCGCTTCATAACCGACGGGCTTTGCCACGACGGCCGCCTGGCCTTGCTGGCTGGCGATGATGGCGCGGATCGCGGCTTGTGCGGAATAGCCAAGGCACACGATCGCCAGCAGGGCCACGGCCCCCGCCATGCGCGTCTGTCGCCCTGCCCATCGCCGCCAAAACACGCGCCATTCACCTTTGCGATCGCGCCGGGCGAAACAGCCACGGCGCACCGCGCCATAGCGCTTTGCGATCGCCTTGGCGCGAGGTGATTTTGCCCTGTGCCAGTGCGAAGCACTTGATAGTTAACGTAATATTTAGGTTATCGAACGCGAAATCTTGTTCGTCATTCCCGCGCGGGCGGGAAATCCACCAGTTGCGCGCACCGATGCTGCACCCCCGCCCGCGCTGGGGGGAGGAAGGCTAAATGAAGCCGATCGACGGCCCAGTACGCTGGCCTATTTCAGCGTTGGCGAATCCAGTTTCAGCGCGCTGGCGGGGATCAGCTCCAGGTTGGGATAGGCTTTGCGTAGATCGTCGATGAAGGCTTTGGCTTCCCCCACCACGACGATGCTGGCGGCGGAGGGATCGAGCAGCTTTGCGGCGGCGGCCTGTACCGCGGCTGGGTCTACGCCCTGGATACGCGTGGCATAGTTTTTCAGCTCGCTCAGCGGCACATCGTCAATCACATAGCCGCCGATCAGCGCGGCAA
>JBBQDD010000363.1:0-1674 GCA_038319335.1 Sphingomonadales bacterium | reverse complement strand
GAGCTGCGCGCGGTCGAAGCCAACTGGCCCAAGATCAGGTTCCACGCGCTGCGGGAGCATGCGGGGCTGGTGTTCCAGAAGCGCATGGGGGATTGAGGGCGCTGGCTCACGGGGCCTGGCCGTCGCTGTCGCGCCGAGCGTGACCAGCGCAACGCAATGGCTGAGTATGATGCAGCGCTCGACTCGCGGCGTGTCTCGCGCGCCGTCCTCCAGCAGCGAACGACGATGCCCTCCCCTACCGTCTCCGACTACCTCGACCTGATCCGCTGGAACCGCCCCACCGGCTGGTTGCTGCTGCTGTGGCCGACGCTCGCGGCGCTCTGGATCGCCTCCGACGGTTTCCCCGGCTGGCACCTGTTGGGGGTGTTCACGCTCGGCACCGTGCTGATGCGCAGCGCCGGCTGCTGCATCAACGACGTCGCCGACCGCAAATTCGACATGCACGTCAAGCGCACGGCGCAACGCCCGGTCACGCGCGGCGCCATTTCTGTCAAGCAGGCGCTGGTCCTGGGCGCTCTGCTCGCGCTCGCGGCGTTCGGCCTGGTTCTCACGACGAATGCGCCGACGATCATGCTGTCGGTCGTCGCGCTCGTCGTGACGATCGCCTATCCGTATGCCAAGCGCGTCGTCTCGATGCCGCAGGCCGTCTTGGGCATCGCATTCAGCTTTGGCATTCCGATGGCGTTCTCCGCGGCGCAAGGCAGCCAGGACTGGAACATCGGCGCCATCCGGGACGCCGTACCCGCGCTGGCGTGGCTGCTGCTGCTGGGCAACCTGTTCTGGGTGCTGGCCTACGACACCGAATACGCGATGGTCGACCGCGACGATGACCTCCAGATCGGCATCCGCACCTCGGCGATCACGCTTGGCCGCTTCGACGTCGCGGGCGTGATGTCGTTCTACGCGATCTACCTCGCGAGCTGGCTGTACCTCGGATTGAAGCTGGGCCTGGGCGGGGTCTACGCCGCCGGCATCGCCGTCGCGGCGCTGCAGGCGGCCTGGCACCTGACGCTGATCTACGGCCGCACGCGCGACGGCTGCTTTCGCGCCTTCCGCGCCAACCACTGGGTCGGCGCGGCCGTCTTCGCCGGCACCGTGCTGTCGTTCCATGGTGCGTGGGGTGTACGACCCTGAAATCGCGCGCCCGCATGGTCGACAGCCCATGGGTTTGACGAGAGCACGCGCCTGTTCCCGTTTCCGGCCAAGGAAGTGCAGCGGACGGCAAATCGAGATCGGCCCGTTCAAGACCGAGTACAACTGCGCTGGGCGACCTTGTCTTATCTGTCTCCGGATCGACTTGATTTCGACGGCGAGGCCCGATTGGACAGGACGATACTGCCAACCAGGAACATTAACGCAGGCCCGATGATCCAAAGCCACGGGGGAATGTGCCAACCCCTGGTTCTTTCATAAGCGTCAATAGGGTTCAGAAGGGTATTGGTGGCGGGCCGGTCGGGGTCGTAGAAAACTTGTACCGGATCGCCCCGCCTGACGGAATTGCAATCCAGCAAGTTCTGCGGCGCGCGCGCCCCGTAGATGTCCCATCCCGTGTGATCATGTCCCCACCCGCAGTTGGCCGTTGTTTCGAGCCAGAGATCTCTTGCGGGGTGTCATCGAAGAGTTCCAACGGGAGAACAGCCAGTGAGTCGAGTCCATCCCCAAGCCCGCACAACG
>JBBQDD010000362.1:0-1692 GCA_038319335.1 Sphingomonadales bacterium | reverse complement strand
CGGGGCCGAAGCGCAACATCGCCTCTCGCCCGCCTGCCCAGTCGTAATGATCGATCACATCAGCGCCCGGTCAGCCGCGAAGCGGGTGAGCGCGCCCAACGTTGCCATCATGTCGCCGTCAACCTCGTCATCCTCGATTAGGATCCCCAGCCGGTCCTCAAGCTCGGTCAGCACCCCGGCCACCGCCAGCGAATCGAACTCGGGCAGCGCGCCGAACAGCTCGGTATCGTCATTAAACGCCGCCATCCGGTCGTCGCTGATCGCCAGCACATCGCGCAGCACCGCGCGCACCGTTGCTTCAACCTCGGCTTCAGTCGTTGGCGTCAACTCGCTAATCCTCACGTGACCCGCTTTCCCGGCAGCCCGTTAGAGCGTTGGTGCCCACCTGCCAAGCTTTACCCCGTGCCAGCGTTGGCCCTTGGCAGCGTGACGTGAGCGGGTATCAAGGGCCATGATCCCGCTTGATCCCGTTCCTCGTCCGATCGATCATCTGCCCAGTCGGGGTGCGCCCGGCGATATCGCCATTGCCGATCGCGCCGGAGAGATGGACTTTGCCGCGCTGGAACAGGCAGTGGGTGCGCTGGCGGGGTGGCTGGCGGCGCAGGGGCTGAACCCCGGCGACCGCGTGGCGAGCTGGCTGCCCAAAACACGCTCCGCCTGCCTGTTGCCACTGGCCGTGCCGCGCGCCGGGCTGGTGCATGTGCCCATCAACCCGCTGCTGAAGCGCGCGCAAGTGGCGCACATCCTGGCCGATAGCGGTGCCGCGATGCTTATCACCCAGCCGGCGCGGGCGGGCACCCTGACCCCGGCAGCCGGGCCGGCGTCTTGCCGCCTGGTTATGGAGGCGGGGATGGCTGGGGGTGACGTCATGCCACCGTCAGCCGCCGATCCGCAGGCGTTGGCGGCGATCCTCTACACCTCGGGTTCCACCGGCCAGCCCAAGGGCGTGATGCTCAGCCACGCCAATCTGTGGCTCGGCGCGATCAGCGTGGCGCATTATCTGAAGGTTACACCAGCGGATCGGACGCTGTGTGTGCTGCCGTTCAGCTTCGATTATGGACAGAACCAGCTGTTTTCCACCTGGGCGGCGGGCGGGCGCGTGGTGCCGATCGATTATCTGACGCCGCGCGACGTGATGAAGGCGGTCGAGCGGTTCGGCATCACCACGCTGGCGGGGGTGCCGCCATTGTGGAATCATCTGCTCGATGGCGACTGGCCTTTCGATACAGCAGCGCGGCTGAGGCGCCTCACCAATTCAGGTGGCGCGTTGACGGTGCGGATGGTGCGCGGGTTGCGCGCGCGGTTCCCTGCGGCTGATCTGTACCCGATGTACGGCATTACCGAGGCGTTCCGATCCACCTATCTTGATCCCGCGCTGGTTGATGCGCACCCGGAATCGATGGGCCGCGCGATCCCCTTTGCCGAGGTGATGGTGGTGCAACCAGATGGCGCGCGCGCCGCGCCGGGGGAGGCTGGCGAACTGGTGCATGCCGGGCCGCTGGTGTCGATGGGATACTGGAAAGACCCCGCGCGCACCGCCGAGCGTTACCGGCTGGCACCACCCTGTTTTGCCAATGGCGGCATGGCGGTATTTTCTGGCGATCACGTGATCGAGGGGGCGGACGGGCTGTTCCGCTTTGTCGGTCGGCAGGACGAGATGATCAAATCGGCCGGCAACCGCATCAGCCCGAC
>JBBQDD010000361.1:0-1762 GCA_038319335.1 Sphingomonadales bacterium | reverse complement strand
GATCCGCTGGAGGATATCTGGCTGGGCGACCTGCTGGAACAGGGCGCTGATGACATGCGGCCGCTGCTGGTGCTCGATCAGGTGACTGATCCGCATAATGTGGGCGCGATCCTGCGATCCGCGGCGGCATTCGATGCGCTGGGCATCATCACGCAGGATCGCCACGCCCCGCCGGAATCGGGCACCGTGGCGCGCGCTGCATCGGGCGCGCTTGAGCTGGTGCCGTGGGTTCGCGTCGTCAATCTGTCGCGCGCGCTGGAGGAGATTGCCGAAGCGCAATTCTGGCGGATCGGGCTGACCGGCGAAGCACCGCTGCCGCTGGGCGAGGCGCTCACCGGGGGCGGGCGGATTTGCCTGGTGCTGGGGGCAGAAGGCGAAGGCATGCGCCGCAATACCGAGGAGCATTGCGACGTGCTCGCGCGGCTGCCCATTTCACCGCATGTGGAAAGCCTGAACGTCTCCAACGCAGCGGCGATCGCGCTTTATGCGGTGGCAACGCGGGGCTAGAATGTTGATGTGATCCTGGCTGTTTGGAGGAGATTAAAGATGCTGCTCGCGCGCCTTGCCACCCTGTTGCTACTCCCCCTCGCGCTCGCCAGCTGCGTCCTCGCCCCCGGTAAGTTCACGTCGTTGCTGACCGTCAATGCCGATCGAAGCTTTTCGTTCAGCTATGCAGGCGAGGTGATCAACGCCGAACCGGAAGGCGGGCCGATGGGCATGTCTGGCAAGGGCGACGGCACGCAAAGTGAGGGCGATGATCCCGCCGAAACCGCCCGCCAAAAGGCCCGGAAAAAGGCCGAGGCCGATGTGAAGAACCGCGCCATCGCCGCCAGCCTTTCCAAGGAAGCCGGGTACCGTAAGGTCACTTATCTGGGCGACGGGGTGTTCATGGTGGATTATGCTGTGACCGGCACGCTCGATCATGCGTTTTTGTGGCCGTTCAACATCGATGCCGAAGTGATCCTGCCCTTTGTCGCGATCGAGCTGCGGCAGGACGGTGTCGTGCGGGTAAAGGCCCCTGCCTTTGCCAATGAAGGATCAGGCGCAACGCCCGGCATGTCGGGCATGCCCGGTGCTGACGCGCTGCAAGGCGCAAGCAAGCTGGACGGCGTTTTCACGCTTAATACCGATGCCGCGATCATCAGCCAGAATAATGAGGACGGCGTGAAGACGGTCGGCGCGCGCAAAACCATGGTCTGGCGCGCCACGCCCGCCCTGAAAAGCGCACCAACCGCCGTGCTGCGGCTGGCGCGCTAACGGCGATTAGTCCTCCGCTGCCACCGTCACGCGCAACCCATCCAGCGCATCGGTGAAGGGCAGCTGGCAGGACAGCCGCGAATTGGCATCCCGATCCGACGTGCTGTCGAGCATATCATCCTCATCCGGGCCCATCTTCGGCAGTTTGGCCGCAAATTCCGGGTCGACATGGACATGGCAGGTCGCGCAGCTGGCGCAGCCGCCACATAGCGCCAGGATTTCATCAATGCCCGCATCGCGGATCACCTCCATCACCGACAGGCCAGCCTCGCCCTCAATCGTCCGTTCTTCCCCATTGCGCATGACGACGGTAAGCTGCGGCATTCGATCCTCCAAACGGCGTGTGACGCGCCGCCTTGCCGCCTTGCCGCGTCAATTTCAAGGAAACACTCAATGGGCCTTACCGCCGCGCAGCTGACCGAGGCGCTTGATGCCATTGCCGCGATCGAACCCGCCATGGCCCGCGCGGTGGAGCGGGCGGGCTACCCCGAGCCGCGCCTGCGCG
>JBBQDD010000360.1:0-1776 GCA_038319335.1 Sphingomonadales bacterium | reverse complement strand
TGACTTTCCTCGAATTCAACTACATGATCCTCCAGGCCTATGATTTTCTGGAGCTTTCGCGCCGTTACGGTTGCCGCGCCCAGATGGGTGGATCGGACCAATGGGGCAATATCGTCAACGGTGTGGAGCTTACCCGCCGGATCGATGGCACCGAGGTGTTCGGCGTCACCACGCCGCTGATCACCAAGGCCGACGGCACCAAGATGGGCAAATCAGTGTCTGGCGCGGTGTGGCTGAACGAGGCGCAGCTGCCGCATTATGATTACTGGCAATTCTGGCGGAACATCGACGACCGCGATGTCGGGCGGTTCCTGAGGCTGTTTACCGATGTGCCGCTGGACGAGATTGCCCGGCTGGAGGCGCTGGACGGCGCGGAAATCAACGAGGCGAAGATCGTCCTGGCCAATGCCGCAACCGCGATGTGCCGGGGTGAGGATGCTGCTGTCGAAGCCGCCGAAACGGCCCGCCGTACGTTTGACGAGGGCGATACTGGCGGATCGCTGCCCGGGATCACTGTTGACGGGTCCAGCATCAACTTGGTCGATGCGCTCGTCGCGCTGGGATTCGCGGCGTCCAAGGGCGAGGCACGTCGCCTGATCAAGGGCGGTGGCGCGCGGGTGAATGGCGAAAAGATCGCCGACGAGAATTTTTCGATTCCACTCGGCACCGAAACGATCCGCCTGTCAGCAGGCAAAAAGCTGCACGGAACAATCGTAAGCGGCGCATAATGTTGCGTTAAATCCACGTTCAGCACATCCGTACCGTTCCGATTCATTCGCCGCCGCTAATTTCCGTAACGTAAGCTGCGTAACGGATGGGGGCTGATGACCATGGCATCCTTGGCATTTCAAGACGATCGGTCGGTCGGCAGGGACGAAGTGCATTACCGTGCCAAGGCGTTCGGGCCGGATGCCAGGCCGTTGCCGTTGGTGATCGTCAACATGTCGGCGATGGGCCTGATGGCGCGCTGCGAAACAACCTGTCAGCCCGGCGACCGCATCACCATCACCCTGCCCGTCATCGGCGCGATCGTGGCGCATATCCGCTGGTCGCTCGGCGGACGAATTGGTTGTGAGCTGGACCGCACGATCGATCTTGCCGATTATTACGAACTGCTGGCGATGATGGTGCGGGCGCGCTGACCGGCCCGCCCCTTATCCTGATCGCAGCAATGCAACCCCCGCATCGCGTTCGAACAGATACAGCGCCACTCGCGCCGCCTGCCCACGCACGCCACTGAGCCCGCCGTCACGATCGATCAGCAGGCGCGTGTCATCATGCGCGGTGGGCAGCAGCTCGCTCAGCAGCTCGGGCGTCGCGAGGCGGAACTGGGCCTCGCCCGACTGCCGCGTGCCGAGCAGTTCGCCCGCGCCGCGCAGCCGCAAATCCTCCTCCGCAATGCGGAAACCGTCATTCGTCTCGCGCATCAGCGCGAGGCGAGCGCGCGATGTTTCGCTCAGCGCGCTGCCCCGGATCAGCAGGCAATTGGACGCCCCACTCCCCCGCCCCACCCGCCCCCGCAGCTGGTGGAGCTGGGCCAGGCCAAACCGGTCTGCTGCCTCGATCACGATCAGCGTGGCATTGGGCACGTCCACCCCCACCTCAATCACCGTCGTCGCCACCAGCACCCCGATCTGCCCCGCCAAGAAAGCGGCCATCACCGCGTCCTTTTCGAGCGGCTTCATCCGGCCATGCACCAGCCCCACCTTGTCGCCGAACCGCGCCCGCAGCGTTTCCGCCCGCGCCTCTGCCGCCGCAAGATCGGTCTTCTCGCTT
>JBBQDD010000359.1:0-1802 GCA_038319335.1 Sphingomonadales bacterium | reverse complement strand
CCTGCCAGCTTTTGCCCGGCGGCGTGATGCCCAGATGGTCGATTTCCATATATTCGCTCGACGTGAAGCAGTCATGCGTTTCGATCGCGTCGATCTGCGCGATCTCGGCAACGCCAGCACGGGCGCGCGCATCCATTACCGCGCGGTGGACCTGCGGGAAGACATAGAGGTCGTCCGCACTGTCCGCGATCTTGCGGGCATAGCCAATTGGGGCGGAGCGGTGGCCCCAGCCGCTGATCCGGGCCAGGCGTTCAATCGGAATGCCGCGCTTTGCCGCATAGGCTGCCGCGCGGGCGGGGGACGCCAGGAACACCACGGCGCTGCCATCGGTTACCTGCCCGCAATCCATTTTGCGCATCCGCCCCTCGACGACCGGGTTGGCATCGTCATCCTCGGTGAAGCTTTCGGGCGAAAAGCGATAGCCGCGCGTCTGGGCGTTGGGGTTGCGCCGGGCATTGGCGAAGTTGATTTCGGCGATGCGGCGCAGATGTGCCGGGTTCAGGCCGTGGCGGCGATCATATTCCTCTGCCAGATCAGAAAATGCGCGCGGCCAGACGAAATCGGCGTCGCCAAATTCATGGCCAGCCCATGCCGCACTGCCCAAATGCTGCGCAGCAATTTTGCCCGGCACATTGCGCATCTGCTCAATGCCGACCACACAGGCCAGATCATATCGGCCCGCTTCAAGTTCTGCCGTTGCGGCCAATATGGCGACACTGCCCGATGCGCATGCGGCCTCATGGCGCGCAGTTGGCAGGCCGTTGAACGCCGGATCGACCAGCCCGAAAAAGCCGCCGAGCAGCCCCTGCCCCGCGAATAATTCTGCGGTGAAATTGCCGACATGGCCGGTATCCACCTCTGCTGCGTCAAGCTGGGTCGCGGCGAGCCCGGCATGGACGCATTCGGTAAAGGCATCGGCGATATCCATTCCCTGCCGGTGCCAATTGGCGGCGAAATCGCTTTGCCAGCCGCCCAGAATATATACCATCGCACGCGCCCCCTTCATGCGGCCCCGCGCATTGGCGACGGGTTGTTGCAACTTCACACCCGTTTGGCAATTCAGCCGATCAGGCGGCCACGGCGCGCCCGCTGTGCCCGTCTGCCTGGCGGGCATGATCGATGATCAGATCAGTCACCTGCGCAACCTTTGACGGTGGCAAATCATGCGCCATCCCGGGGATGATCACCAGCCGGGCATCGGGGATGCGCCGGGCGATATCCTCGCTGCAGGCCACCGGCACCAGCGGATCGGCGGCCCCGTGGATCACCAAAGTCGGCGCGGTAACGCGCGGCAGCGCCACTGCGCGGGTGCGGTCTGCCAGAATGGCCAGCATCTGCCGCCGCACCCCCAGCGGGTTATACCCCCGGTCAAATGCTTCGGCGGCAAGGGCGCGATAGGCACCGGGTTCACGCGCCGGATCGGGGTGGCCGATCATCTCCAGCAAGCCGGCGCCCGCTTCCACCGCCCAGGCCCGATCGGGATTGGCGGGGCGGCGCGCGATCAATCGCTTGCGCAGTTCGGATGAGGGGCCGGGCAGCCCGTGCGCGCCGCTGGAGGACATGATCGATGTCAGGCTCAGCACGCGATCCGGCGCTGCAATCGCGACCCGCTGGGCAATCATGCCGCCCATCGAAACGCCCACGATATGCGCCGCCTGAATGTCGAGCGCATCGAGCAGCCCGGTCGCATCGTCCGCCATATCGGCCAGCGAATAGGCCAGCGGAAAGCGAAGGCCCAGCCGGGCAGCGATGATCGCCACCACCGGGCTGACCGTGGTCGCGCCGTGCAGATAGGTCGATTC
>JBBQDD010000358.1:0-1831 GCA_038319335.1 Sphingomonadales bacterium | reverse complement strand
CAGCTGATGCCGATCAACGCGGCACCAGGCGTCAGGCGCTCGGTCAGGCCAATCCACAGTGACGACAGGGTATTGCCGCCATCTGCCTCGATGAAATTCTCGCTGCCTTCAAATTCCTTTTCATAACCGAAAGCGAAGGGCACTTGCTTCAGGATGAGGATCAGGCCGATCGCGGCCAGCATGCCCGTGATGACTGATGATGGCACGAATTCGCTGAGCACACCGGCGCGCGATACCGAAAACGCGATCTGCAGCACGCCGGCAATCACTACGGCGGCCAGAAATACCTGATAGCTTGGCAGCCGCTGGATCGCTTCAAACACGATTACGGTTAGTCCTGCGGCAGGGCCGCTGACGGACAGGGGGGAGCGGGAAAGCATGCCGACAACAATGCCGCCGACGATACCTGCGATCACCCCGGAAAACAGCGGCGCGCCCGATGCAAGTGCGACGCCCAGACACAGTGGCAAGGCAACCAGCGAAACGACGATAGATGATGGCAAATCGGCTCGCCAGCTGCCTAAAAGTGCGGCAATCTTGTTCATGTACGTTCCCGTGTCATCAAGGCTGGTGGAGTTTCCAGCCAATCAAACACATGCATAGGGCAGGAGTTCACCGTTTAGCGGTTGAAAAATATTACAAATGATTGCTCCCTCGTTGTTGCAGCGAAACAGGCAGTGGCGCGGGATTTTTTCGGCGTGGCGACACCGCCGTCCCGTTCACGCCGCGACAATGCGGTCATGGCAATTGCTGCGATAATTCCCTAAGTGGGCGGTTATGGCTCGACCGACACGTTCTGTAGATTGGGGGTTTCCGCGCTGGCGTGGCTATGGCAGCGGGCGTGAGGCGACGCAGGTGCGGCTGTGCGATCGGCATGGCTGCGCAGAACCGGGCAACTGCCCCGCGCCCAAATCCCCCAACAGCCCCGAACGTTGGTATTTCTGCCAGGCGCATGCCGGTGAATATAACCGTGGCTGGAATTATTTTGAGGGGCTGACTGCCGAGGAAGCCGCCGCGCGGGAGGCGGAGGAAGCGCGGGACACGGCGGGTTATGCCGAATCGCGCCACAATAGCTGGGCCGGGCCGGGGGATGGCACCCGATCACGTGATGAAATGCGCGCGCTCGACCTGTTCGAGCTTGATCCGGATGCCGATTTTGATGCGGTGCGCGTTGCCTGGCGCAAGATGGCCAAAGCCAACCACCCCGATGTGCGCCCCGGCGACAAGGATGCAGCCGCCCGTTTTCAGGCGATCCAGGCCGCTTATGATGTTTTGCGCGTCGCCGAGGAAAACCGCCAGTGGCGGCCGACCGGGTGAAGCAGCTCGTCCGATCCGACTGGTCGACGGCTATTCTGGTATGCGCGAAGTGTTCAAAGCGGATCGATGGCGGCTTCGGCAGGAAGGGCAAGCAATCGCTCGCCAAGGCGCTGCGTCGACAGCTCGGCATAAAGCGCTTGCGCAAAAGCCCGATCGGGGTTGTCGAGGTGAAGTGCCTGGGCGTGTGCCCGCGCGGCGCGGTGACGATGGTCGATGCGCGCGAGCCCGGCAGTTGGCGGCTGGTGCCCGCAGGCGCTGATCTGGCGGTGCTCGTCGACACGCTGGGACTGGCTGGGGCCAAGCCGAAGCGTTAGGCGCGCGTTAATCCCCGGCGTATCGCGCGGCGGTTTCGCGAATAAGCGCGATCATGTTGGGAATGCCCTGGGTCCGATTAGAACTCAGCTGGCTCTTCAAATCGAACGGGGCGAGCGCGCCTTCGATGTCGGTGGCTCTGATCGCCGCCGGTCCCTGATCCTGCACGGTGTGCAGCACCAGCGCGATGATGCCCTTGGTG
>JBBQDD010000357.1:0-1835 GCA_038319335.1 Sphingomonadales bacterium | reverse complement strand
GGCTCGCGGCGCTCAGTGCTGTAATCGCGCTCCCCTTTGCCTTTATCGCATTGACCGCCAGCGCCACCCAGGCGCTCGCCGCGATCACACTTTGGACGCTGTTCTCCACCGTCGCGGGCCTTGCGGGGATCACCGCGCTTCAGGCGATCGTCCCCAACCGCGCGCGCGGGCTTGCGATGAGCTTCATCGCGTTCGGCAACATCATTCTGGGGCTCGGCGGCGGCGCGACGCTTACCGGCTATCTCGCCGATCATGTCTTCCATGATCCGGGCGCGGTCGGTCGCGCGCTCAGCCTCGTGATCGTGCCGCCCGCGCTTGCCGCAATCGCGCTCTACCTGCGCGCCGCCCGGCGGACGCCATGACCCGAACCCTCACCCACCACCGCGATCCGATGCGGCTGAAGGAACCCTTCCGCATCAGCGGCTACGAGTTTCGCGGCTTCCCCGCCGTCGTTGCGCACATCGGTGAGAACGGCTGCACCGGACGCGGCGAGGCGGCGGGCATTTATTACCGCGGCGACGATGCCGCGCACATGGAAACCGCGATCGAGCACGCGCGCGCGGCGATCGAGGCGGGCGCGGGGCGCGAGGAGCTGCGCGCGCTTCTACCACCCGGCGGTGGCCGCAACGCGCTCGACTGCGCGCTGTGGGAGCTCGAATCGCAGCTTGCCGCCACCCCGGTCTGGGCGCTCGCAGGCATCGACCGCCCCCGCGCGCGCGTGACGACCTTCACGCTTCCCGCCGACGATCCCGCAACCGTTCAACGCAAGCTGATCCCGCTCACCGCCGCGCGCGCAATCAAGATCAAGCTCGCGGGCGCGTTCGACGCCGATGCCGAGCGCGTCCGCCTCGTGCGTCGCCTGCGCCCCGACGTCTGGATCGCGGTCGATGCCAACCAGGGGTTCGCGGCGCCCGATCTCGAGCGCCTCGCCGCGCTCTTGGCGGACACTGGCGTTGCGCTGCTAGAGCAACCCGTCCCCCGGGGGGCCGAGGCAGCGCTCGAAGGCTGGCGCTGTCCCGTCCCGCTCGCCGCCGACGAAAGCATCCTCGATCTTGCCGAACTGATGGAAAAGCACGCGCCGTTCCAGATCATCAACATCAAGCTCGACAAGTGCGGCGGGCTGACCGAGGGCCTGATGATGGCGCGCGAAATCGCCCGGCTCGGCAAGCGCGTCATGGTCGGCAACATGGCGGGCTCGGCGCTCTCGACCGCGCCCGGCTTCATCCTCGCGCAACTCTGCGACATCGTCGATCTGGATGGCCCCTATTTCCTCGCCGACCATTCGGACGAAGGCCTGTACAAGGACGGGCAAATCTTCGTCGCGGACGATTTTTGGGGTGGACAGGCGAAAACCGGGGCCACCGCATGACGCTGCAACTTCCCCATCCCTATCTTCTCTTCCTTGGCAACGTAACCGAACGCGGTTTCGCCAAAACGGCGCTCGGGCTCGCCGATTGGGCCCCCGAGCGCTGCGTCGGCGAATTCGCCATCGTGCCCGGTGCCGTCTCCACCGGCCTCCCTGCGTTCACCCCCGCGCAAGCCCACGCGGGGGGCGCGCGCGGCCTCGTCATCGGTGTCGCCAATCGCGGCGGCGTGCTCGATCCCGCGTGGACGCCCGCGCTTGTGGACGCGCTCGAAGCCGGGCTCGATATCATCAGCGGCCTCCACGCGCGCCTCGCTTCGGTGCCCGAGCTTGCCGCCGTCGCGCATGCGCACGGCCGCCGCCTGATCGATATCCGCACGCCGCCCCCCACGCTCCCCGTCGCGACCGGGCGCAAGCGCTCGGGCCGCCGCCTGCTGACGGTCGGCACCGATTGCGCGCTCGGCAAGAAATA
>JBBQDD010000356.1:0-1836 GCA_038319335.1 Sphingomonadales bacterium | reverse complement strand
CACGTTTCGATCAGCGCATTGCCAGGCCGATAGCCCGCTCCGCACGCTCGACCGGCTGGATGTGACGCGCGACGGCGACATCATCCGCGTTCAGGCATCGGCCCGTTCCTTCCTGCATCATCAGGTGCGATCAATGGTGGGATGCCTGGCGCTGGTGGGCGAAGGCAAATGGTCGCCTGACGACATGGCGGCAGCGCTGGAGGCGCGCGACCGGGCGGCGTTGGGTTTCAATGCCCCGCCGGACGGGCTGTTCTTTCTGCGTGCGGATTATGGGTCGGTGACCCGTTAAAGCATCTCGCGTTAACTCTGCATCACTTCCGTCATTGCGAGCGCAGCGAAGCAATCCAGCCGGGCCGCGCGTGGTGAGACTGGATTGCTTCGCTACGCTCGCAATGACGACTCAGATTTTACGCAGGTCGCTCCAAAAGCCCTCCGTTCGGGCAGAGCTTGTCGAAGCCTTGTCTTTCTTTTCGACGGGGGAGAAGAAAAGCAGCCCTTCGACAAGCACAGGGCGAACGGGTTTCCTTCAGGACGTCCCGGCGGCCCTACCCCACCCGACTAAACTTCGCCGCCAGCTCGATATGCGTTGACCAGCGGAACTGCCCCACGGGCTGGATCCAGTCGAGGCGATAGCCACCCTCGCAAATGGTCTTGGCATCACGACCGAAGGTGCTGGGATTGCACGAAACATAGGCCAGCACGGGCGATTTGCTCGCGGCCAGTCCTTCGGCCTGTTCCTTGGCACCCGCGCGGGGTGGATCGAGCACCACGGCGTCGAACCGGTCGAGCTCGGCAGCGGTGAGTGGCCGGCGGTACAGGTCGCGGTGATCGGCAAAGACCGGCAATTGCTTCAGCCCCGCCGCCGCTTTCAGCGCGAACACCGTGTCGCGCCCGGCCTCTGCGGCATAGACTTTGGCGGGTGACGCGATCGCCAGCGCAAAGGTGCCCAGCCCGGCGAAAAGGTCCGCCACTGTCGCCGCAGGGCCAATTGCCTCCCGCACCGCCGCGACCAGAGCCGCCTCCCCCTCTGGCGTGGCTTGCAGGAACGCGCCCGTCGGGAAGGGCACGGGTACACCGCCCAGCGTGATCGTCGCGCCCACCGGCTCCCAGCGCGTCTCAGGCCCCAGCCCATTGTCGATGGAGAGCCGCGCGATGCCGAATTTTGCGCCAAAGGCCGAAATGGCCTCCGCCGCTTCAAGCCCTTCGGCGGCGATCCCGGTAATCAGCATGTCGATGCCCTGATCGATCACCGTCATTTGAATTTCGACGCGGCGCTTGGCGGTCATCAACCGGCCGAGCAGCACGCGCAGCGGCTTCAGCAGCGCGAACAATGCGGGATCAAGGATCCAGCATTCGCGCAGATCGACCAGATCATGGCTGCCCGACTGGCTGAACCCCAGGATGATCTGGCTGCCCTTGCGTTCTGCATGGAATGCCGCCCGGCGGCGGCTGCGCGGCGGGGAGATGATGGGCGGGCGGATATCCGTCGACAATCCCTGGGCGGCGAGCGCGCCTGCGATGCGATCGACAATGAACTGGCCGTAACTCTCGTCATCCAGATGTTGCAGCTGGCACCCGCCACAGCGCGGAAAATGGCCACAGGGCGGCGCTTGATGATGCGGGCCGGCCACCACGGTGCCGTCTGCCGCCAGCCAGTCCCCTGGTGCCGCCAGCGCGGCGTGGCGGCCATCGGCGGTAACACCCTCCCCCCGCCCGGCGACACGGACGATCAGGTCATCCGCCCCCATCATGGTTTCGTCCCCGGGGCGCGCACCGTGGCGGGCAGGCGGTATCGGTCCTGCCCGATCGATACCTCAATCTCGTTCTTGCCGATGA
>JBBQDD010000355.1:0-1846 GCA_038319335.1 Sphingomonadales bacterium | reverse complement strand
GCAGGGGAAGCCGCGATTGATGCGCTGAAGGCGCGGCTTGGCCCCGCTTATGCCGATGCCGATATCAGCGTTGCCAACATCACGATGAACAACGCCATCACCCTGCCCGGCGGGCGGATCGTGCTGTTCAGCGGGCTGCTGAACGATGCGAAATCGCCCGATGAGATTGCCGGCGTGGTGGGGCATGAGCTGGGCCATGTCGCCAATCGCGACGTGCTGGAATCGCTGCTGCGGCAATTGGGGTTGAGCGTGCTGCTGGGCGGTCTGGACGGCAATATCGGCGGTTATACCAACATGGTGCTTTCAACCGCCTATTCACGCAGCGCCGAAACCCGCGCCGATGATTTTGCCATCGACGCCCTGAAGCAAAGCCACATATCGACACGCGACACAGCAGCATTCTTTCGGCGGCTGGGGGAGAAGACCCCGGGCGACAAATCAGGCGCGGCGGCGATGCTCGCCTATGTATCATCGCACCCGGTATCGAGCGTGCGGGCAGCCCGGTTCGCGCAGGCGGCGGCCGGCAGCGCGGGCGATCCCCCGGCGCTGGATGCCCGGCAATGGGCCGCGCTGAAATCCATCTGCAAAGGTGCAAAACCGGCATCGCGGACGATCATGGGTTTCTAGGGGCCAGCGCTTCCCAAGCTCGCCCCGCGCGCTTAAAGCCCCGCCCATGGCCGATACCCCGCCCGAAACCCTGCCCCGCCCCGCGCTTGCCTATCACCTGACGGAAGGCACCGGCCCCGTCACCATCTTCCTGCCCGGCTATGCGTCTGACATGAACGGCACCAAGGCGCTGGCGCTGGAGGATTGGGCGCAGCGCACCGGCCGCGCCTTTCTGCGCTTCGATTATGGCGGCTGCGGGCAAAGCGAGGGCGCGTTTGACGAACAGACGCTGGCGGGCTGGCGCGACGATGTGCTGGCGATGATCGATCTGGTCGCGCCCGCGCCGGTGGTGCTGGTGGGATCGTCGATGGGCGGCTGGCTGATGCTGCTCGCTGCCCTTGCCCGGCCCGGCCAGGTAAAGGCGCTGGTCGGCGTGGCGGCGGCGGCTGATTTTACCGACTGGGGTTTTTCCACGGACGAAAAAATGGCGTTGCTCAGCACCGGGCGCATCGAACGCCCGTCTCCCTATAGCGACCAGCCGACCCCGTACACGCGCGCCTTCTGGAGTTCGGGGGAGGCGAACCGGTTGATGCACGGGGTGATCGGCATCGACGTGCCCGTGCGGTTGCTCCACGGGCTGCGCGACAGCGACGTACCCATCGCCCGCGCGATCCGGCTGACCGAGCTGATCCGTTCAGCCAATGTGCAGCTGACGATCATCAAGGATGGTGATCACCGCCTGTCGCGCGACAGCGATATCGCGCTGCTGATTCGCGCGGTGGAGGAAGTGACCGAGCTGCCATGATGTTCCTGCTGCTGATCGCCCAGACGGTTGCCGAACCGGCCCCGTCCCCAGCCCCGAGCCCGCCCATCACAGCCGATGCAGTCGAGCTGCGCTATGATCGCTGCGTCGATCTGGCAACCGCCAACCCGCCTGAGGGCGTGGTGGAGGGCACCCAGTGGAGCGCCACGGGCGGTGGCTTTTTCGCGCGGCAATGCCTGGGGATCGCCTATGCCAACCAGGGCAAATGGCAGCCCGCTGCCGAGGAGTTCGAAGCGGCAGCGCAGGAGGCTGAGGTTGCCCGCCACAGCAAAGCCGCGCAATTCTGGGCGCAGGCCGGCAATGCCCGGCTGGCGTCGGGCGAGATCGCCAAGGCCCGCGCCGCGCTGGATGCGGCACTGGCTGCAGTGACGCTGACCGGGCTGCAACGCGGCGAGGCGCAGTTCGATCGTGCCCGTG
>JBBQDD010000354.1:0-1892 GCA_038319335.1 Sphingomonadales bacterium | reverse complement strand
ATACACGCAAGATGCCGGTACGCACCAGTTGCGTGCCCCAGACCAGCAGTGCGATTGCAGCGAGAAGATTGAGCAAATGGGTCAAGACAAAAGTTCCTTACAGCGTATCCCGTGCGCGATGCCAGTTCGACCCTCAACGCGAAGCTCCAATGGTAATCGGGCTGCCGAGCCGTGTGAAAGAGGGAAAGTACCAGCCCGTAGTGATAGCTGGCTTGGCGCAGTCGGAGTGTCACCCATCGATGGACCCCGCATGGCTTGGCGGGACAGGCCAAAATAGCGGGGTCATCCAGACGGCTGGCATCTGAAACGTCGGTCACCGGGGTGTCACGCGGGTGTCACCAAGCCGCGCTATTCTTGTCGCGCCACAAGCGGGCACAAGGATAGATTGCCATGAATTCACACGATTTGCTGTTTACCGGTCCGATCAGCGTCTCCAGCTCGCTGGCATTTCAAATGGCAACCAATCAATATCTCAACAGGAAATCAACTCCATGCAACGCCGCTCCCTGATTAAGGCCGCAAGTGGACTGGCGGCGCTGTCCGCTGCCGTTCAGCTCCGCGCGCAACCGTCCCAGCCCATCAAGATCATCGTCCCGTTCGCTCCCGGCGCTGGCAGCGATGCCATGGCGCGTTTTATCGGCTCGGAACTTGGAAAGGCGCTCGGGCGCCAGTTTGTGATCGACAACCGAACCGGGGCCGGCGGCGCTGTCGGCGCTGATCTGGTCGCCAAAAGCGCCCCCGACGGGCTCACGCTTTTATTCATTGCGTCACCGTTCACCACCGTGGCGGCGACCGATGGCGCGCCGCATTACGACCCCGCCCAGTTTGCGCCTGTCGGCATCATGGGGGCGGGCCCCTTATTGTTCGCAGCGCACCCGAGCCTTCCGGGCAACGACCTGCGTGAGGTGATGGCCCATATCTCGAAGAATCCGGGTAAATACAACTATGGTTCGGCCGGCAACGGCAGCATCAACCACCTGGTGGTCGAACTGCTCAAGCAACGCAGCGGAGCCTCCATCGTGCACATTCCTTATCGCGGGATCGCAGGGGCCACCACGGATCTGATTGCGGGCCAGATACAGCTCATCACCGGCAGCGTACCGGCGTTGATGCCGTTCATCAAGGACGGCAAAATCAAGGCGCTCGCATTGACCTCTCGTGGTCGCGCGCCCAGTGTTCCTGGTGTGCCCGGCATGGAAGAACTCGGCTTCGGCGATTTCGATGTCAACAACTATTGGGGGCTGATGGCGCCACCCGGAACACCTGCCTCAATCACCAATGTGCTGAACGCAGAAATCAACAGATTGATCTCGCAACCGGCGGTAGCGGCACGGCTGCGCCAGGATGCCACTGAACCGACTCCCATGGATGGACCGGCCATTCTGGCTTTCCTGACGGCCGATGTCGCGCGCTGGCGCGCTTTGATCAGGGCAGCCGGCCTGAGTGTGAGCTGAGACAGCGCTTTGCGCCGAAGGCTGGCGCACAGTTGTCAGCCGCGTGGCTCGCAACTAGTGGCGGCGATACGCTCCTCAACGTGCCCTGCGCACGCGCCTTATCTCATCAAGTATCAGTGCTGCCGCACCGACCGTGATGGCGCTATCGGCCACGTTGAATGAGGGAAAGTACCAACCGGCGTAATGAAACTGCAAAAAGTCCACCACGTGCCCGTAGACCACCCGGTCGATCACGTTGCCGATCGCCCCGCCAAGGATGCAGGCAAGCGCGAACGAAAACAGCTTCTGGCCGGCGTGGGATTTGAGCATCCACAGTATGAAGAGCGCCGCGACAATGCCGATTCCGGTAAACAGCCAGCGCTGCCAGCCTGCCGCACCGGCGAGGAACGAAAACGCTGCCCCGACATTGTGAACACGCACCACATTGAAGAAGCTGGT
>JBBQDD010000353.1:0-1960 GCA_038319335.1 Sphingomonadales bacterium | reverse complement strand
AGCCGATATCATATTCCCGCCCCTCGACCCGGTCGACCGCGAGCCAGTCGACGAAATCGGGCGAAGCGGGACCACCGATCCGCGCGAGCAGCGACAGCCACGCCGCGACCGTCTCCGCCCGCCAGCCGAGCGAGGCGACCGCGCCTTCGATCCGGGCGCGCGCGGGGCCGTCCATCCAGTCCGGCCCTTCGTCGAGCACCGCCTCAAGCCGCCGCCCGAGCGCAACCAACGGGCGGACCAGCGCATCGAGCGCCTCCGCCGCCGGACCCGCCGCCTCGATCAGCGCCGGGTCGGGTTCGGCCAATTCGGTTTCCAAGCCATAGCCCGCCTCGCCGTCCTTTTCGGCGCGCGCATAGGTCAGCCCGCGCACCGCGGCGAGCAGCGCCTCGATCGGCCCGAACGGCGCGCCCTCCCCAATGCGCTGGAGCCAGCCGTCGCTGGCGAGCGCCTGCGCCGCCGCCACCGCATCGCTGATCGCGCGACCGCCGCCTTCGTCATAGCTCGCGACATCCGACAGCCGCGCGGCAAGGCCACGCCGTCGGCCGCGCCCGCCGGACTCAGGGCCAATCACCCAGCGCCGCAGCTCGATCGTCTCGCTGCCGGTCAGCGCGGTCGAGAACATCGCGTCAGCGGCGTCGAACAGATGATGCCCCTCGTCAAAGACATAGCGCGTCGGCCGGGTTGCCGATTCGCGGCCGCGCGCGGCATTGACCATCACCAAAGCGTGGTTGGCGATGACCAGATCGGCCTCTGCACTGGCCCGCGCTGCCTTTTCGATGAAGCATTTGCGGTAATGCGGGCAGCCGGCATAGACGCACTCGCCGCGCCGGTCGGTCAGCGCGGTGGCACCATTGCGCCGG
Organism: Sphingomonadales bacterium; assembly: GCA_038319335.1. GTDB lineage: Bacteria > Pseudomonadota > Alphaproteobacteria > Sphingomonadales > Sphingomonadaceae > Sphingomonas. Next base: position 1,100 of record JBBQDD010000353.1, on the reverse strand, counting down.
AACAAAGTGGTCAGCCAGCCGGGCAAATCGCCCCCGACCATGTCGCCATCGGCGCTATACGCCGCCCAACGCGCGACCAGTTGCGCCAGCACCGCCGCGCGGCCGGCGAACCCGCCTTGCAACGCATCCTCGAGGTTGAGCAGGCACAGGTAATTCTCGCGGCCCTTGCGCGTCACCACTTTCGCGCGGCGGATCGCCGGATCGGGGAAGAGCCGCGCGCTTTCCTGCGCCAATTGCCGTTGCAGCGCCTTGGTGAAGGTCGACACCCACACCGCGCCATCGGCCTTTTCCGCCCAGAGCGAGGCGGGCGCGAGATAGCCGAGCGTCTTGCCGATCCCGGTGCCCGCCTCGGCGAGCACCATGTTGGGCGCGCCCGCCGTCATGCGCGGCCCGAACGCCTCGCGCGCGGCTTGCGCATAGGCGCGCTGGCCCTGGCGTTGCTCGGCGGCACTTCCGGTCAGCGCGGCGAGACGGGCCTGCGTTTCCTCCGGGTCGAGCGTGACGGTGCGCGGCTGCGGGCGGGCTGCCCCTTCGGACCATTCGGGCAGTTTCGAATAGAGCCAGCGTTCGGCCACTTCGGGTTTCTTCAAGCGCTGCGCCAGCACCGGTGCCCAGGTCCAGCGCAGCCGGAACAAGGATTGCGCCGCCGTCCACGCGCCCTCGCGCTCGGGCCAGTCGCTGCCCGGATCGGTCATGCCGAGCAATGCGGTGGTCGCCGCGCGTAGGAAGGCGGCGACTTCGGCATCCTCGGTCGGGGCAGCCAGCCCCGCCACGCGCGCGAGCCCGCGCGGCGTTGGCACCATGAAGCGCGCCGGGCACAGAAAGGCGAACAGTTCGAGCAAATCGAGCCCCGACAGATCGGCATAGCCCAGCCGCTGCCCGATCAACGCCGCATTGAGCAGGATCACCGGCGTATCCGCTGCAATGCGGATCGCCTCCCCCCGCCCGATCGGACGTGTGCCGCCCCCATTGTCCAAGGTGTCCGCGATCCAGATGCCGCTGGGGCTGGCGTGGAGGGCGGGATAGGGGAGCATGGGTTGGAGATAGCGCGTTGGAACGGAATGGCAACGGGCGCGGGGTGGGCGGGGTGACGAAGAGTC
>JBBQDD010000352.1:0-2007 GCA_038319335.1 Sphingomonadales bacterium | reverse complement strand
GGCGATGGTGTTCAGCGCTTCCTGCTTCTGCGCGTCCGAGGTGTAGTAGATGGCCGAGCGGTACGACACGCCGCGGTCGTTGCCCTGGCGGTCCCGGGTCGTCGGGTCGTGGATCTGGAAGAAGAACTCCAGCAGCTTGCGATAGCTCATGACCGCTGGGTCGAACACGATCTCGATCGCTTCGGCATGGGTGCCGTGGTTGCGGTAGGTCGCGTTGGGTACGTCGCCCCCGCTGTAGCCCACGCGCGTGGACAACACGCCGGGCATCTTTCGGATCAGGTCCTGCATGCCCCAGAAACAACCCCCCGCCAGAACCGCACTTTCCTGTATCGCCATGTCAAACCTCCTCGACTTGATTGAGATAGTCAGCGTAACCCTCGGCCACCATGGCGTCGCGGTGCACGAAGCGCAGCGACGCCGAATTGATGCAGTAGCGCAAGCCGCCCCGCTCGGGCGGCCCGTCCGGGAACACGTGGCCCAGGTGGCTGTCACCGAACCTGGAACGCACCTCGGTACGCACCATGCCGTGCGCAGTGTCGCGCAATTCGTTGACGTACGCCGGCACGATGGGCTTGGTGAAACTCGGCCAGCCGCAGCCCGACTCGAACTTGTCGCTCGACGCGAACAGCGGCTCGCCGGAGACGATGTCGACGTAGATGCCAGGTTCATGGTTGTCAAGGTATTGGCCCGTTCCCGGCCGCTCGGTGCCGCTTTGCTGGGTGACGCGACGCTGCTCGGGCGTGAGCGCCGCCAGAGCTTCGGGCGATTTGCTGTAGGTCTTCATGGCACTTTCATTTTGGGGAAGAGTTGGTTTCGAATCGGCAGATGGGCGCAGTAGAGCAGGATTTCAATTCCTGAGTCGCCGCGATGTGCCGGGGCATTACACGGCGCCCCGTGTCCATTGGTAACGGCGCTGTATCGATCCGGGCCGGCGCCGATCGTCGTATCGACAATGGCCCGCTCCGGCTCCCGGCGATCGGATCGAATCTGCCTTTCACCGGATCCGCGAGCGGCGTGGCATCCTGCGGTTCCGGCGTAGATGAAGAAAGAATCCTTGCCGCGCTGGAGCGCGCGCTCCAGCGCACGGGCGCGATGTGCGCATCGGCGGCGGCGCGACCGTGCGGCGGTACCTGCAGGCGGGGCTGGTCGACGCGGTCCATCTTGCGCAGTCGCCGATCCTGCTGGGACACGGCGAGGCACTGCTCACGGGCATCGACCTGTCGGCATTGGGCTTCGCGTGTACCGAGCATGTGGCTACCGCGCATGCGATGCATGTGGTGTTGACGAAAGGCGCATGAGCCGAAAATCGGCCGGAGTCTCATCTGGGCGTGCTGGACGCATGGCGTCTTGACGAAAATTGCTCGCGCCATCAACCTGCTGCATTGGAAGCGGTGGAAGCAACCCGCCCCAGTCGAGCGTGGATGCCGGGCTGTCCGCGCTCAGGCTGCCCCGGGAACGTTGGTAGCCTGAAAACTGGCCTGGCGCCAGTGGGCCCCCTGCCGCACCCACACCTGGGTGGCAAACGCCGTCATCTCGTGCCGCTGCCCGCTCGCGACGATGGTCAGCACCTGATCGAGCGGTCCGGTGGCGATGGCGGTATCGCCGAACACGCGGACCTGAAGACCGGGTCGCTGAACGCTCAGGAAGCGAAAGCGGTTGCGCACGCCCGCCAGATAGGCGGACTTGTCCTCCACCCGCCCGCTGGCATGCACGTGCACCAGGTCGTCGGTGACCAAGCCCGACAGGCGCTCGATATCGCCATCGATCAGGGCCTGCTGGCGCTGCTGTTCCAGTGCAAGGATGGTTTCGCGTGCGTCGACGGCGCGGTTCGCGTCGTGCGTGGGTCCGGGGGCTGTGTCCATGGGCGTCTCCGTGCGCCGGTCAAAACCGGCAAAGTGTTGTGAATGAAAGAGTCATACGTTGAAAGCTTAGCCAGCTACGGCGGCCCCGAGTCATGCGTGCACATTCGTGAGGGTGTGGGCGAAGCGTTGACAGGGGTACGTGCGG
>JBBQDD010000351.1:0-2027 GCA_038319335.1 Sphingomonadales bacterium | reverse complement strand
GCACGGCTGGTCGAGCCGGCCGAGAAACGCATCCATCCGCGCGAGCAATGCCTGATCCCACGTTTCGGCCGGAACATCATAGCCCAGCGCTGCCAGACTGGTCACCCCGAATTCCTCGATCCCGCATGGCACGATTCCGCTGAAATGCGACAAATCGGGCGACAGGTTGACCGAAAATCCGTGCATCGTCACCCACTTGCGGATGCGCACACCGATCGCGCCGATTTTGGCTTCACGCCCGTCGAGCCCGAGCGTCCAGATCCCGATCCTACCTTCGGCGCGCCATGCCTCCAGCCCGAAATCGCCCAGCGTATCGATCACCCAGCCTTCGAGCGCATGAACATAGCCGCGGACATCGCGCGCTCGGCGCGTCAGATCGAGCAGCACGTAGCCGATCCGCTGGCCCGGCCCATGATACGTATAGCGCCCGCCGCGCCCCGCCTTGACCACTTCGAAACGCGGATCGAGCAACTCGGCCGGATCGGCGCTGGTGCCCGCGGTGTAGACCGGCGGATGATCGAGCAGCCACACCAGTTCGCTGGCCTGATGCTGCGCGATCGCGGCGTTACGGTCGGTCATCGCTTCGAGCGCCTCGCGGTAGGGCACCGGCGCGCGATCGCGGCGTACTTCAATGGCACTTCGGCCAACGACCGGATTGGCGATCGGGGTCGCTCGGGGCGTAGGACGGGCGGTCATCTGCCGTGGGCGATGGCGCTTGCCGCGCGCCAAGGCAAGTGGCAAGCGCTGCAATGACTTGTCTACCCAACCATCGGTTGACGGTCAGGGCCCGATATTAGAGCAATCGAGGAAGCGGAGTGTGAACAAACTCGACATCTCCGAAGCCTGGAAAAGCGCGGTTCGCCTGGTTGCCACCAACCGCGATATGCTGGCCGCGATTGCCGGGGTGTTCATCCTGCTACCCAACCTGGCATTTGCGTTCTTTTTTCCCGAACCGCAAGTGACGCCGGGTTTGGGGCCGCGCGAACAGATGGCGATCTTAAGCTCGGCTTATTCGCACGCACTGCCGCTGCTCCTGCCGATTTCACTGATCCAGATGGCGGGCATGCTGATCGTGATCATCGTGATGACCGATCGCTCCCGACCAACCGTGGCGGCTGCGATCCGCCGCGGCGCACTGGCGACATTGCCCTATTTTGGGGCGCAGATCCTTGTCGGCGTGCTGCTGGCCACGGTCTTCATCGTGATGGCCGCGCTTGCCGGGGCCATCGGCAACACAGCGGTGGCGTCGGCTCTGGTCATGATGGTTTTCGCGCTCGCTGCCATAATCGGCCTGCGCATGGCGCTGGTGGCGCCAGTTCTGGCATGCGAACAGGGTCGCAATCCAGTCATGGCAATGCGGCGCAGCTGGCAACTCACTCAAGGGAGCGCCCTGCGCCTCGCTTCGTTCCTGCTGCTGGCATTGCTGTTGTTCATGGTGATCTATGGGCTGATCATGCTGTTCGTCGGCGTGCTGCTGGCGCTGACCACGACCGGCCAAGTGCAACGACTGGCAGCGGCAATCGTATCCAGCACAATGACCGCCGGCGCGATGGTATATGCCGGGGCCATTCTGGCAGCGGTTCACCGCCAGCTAGCGGGCCCGACCGAAGCAGGCGTTGCAACAACGTTCGACTGAGGGCCCGGATTGTTGGACCGAGCCGCTCGATCGGCTTGCCCGATGTCAGTCCTTCCAGCCCCAGAACAGCTTGCAAGGCAACACGTTCCAGAATTCGTAGCCAGCATCGATCCGCCGGAAATGCTTGGCCATGAAATCGCGGGCGCGCGCCGTGAACTGATAAACTAGGAACGCCCCGCCCGGCCGCAACACGCGCCAGGTCGATTCGGCAATGGCCGGGCCGACACCATCGGGAAGCGTCGAGAATGGCAGGCCCGAGAGCACGTAATCGGCATGGTCATGCCCATGCGCGCGGACAATGGCCTCAACGTCGGCCGCCGATCCAAGCACCGCGCTAAACCGGCTGTCGCGCATTTCACGCTGCAGGTAGGCGATGTACAGCGCGTTGGTA
>JBBQDD010000350.1:0-2074 GCA_038319335.1 Sphingomonadales bacterium | reverse complement strand
CGAGTATCTGCGCCTGAATGGTGACATCAAGTGCGGTGGTGGGTTCGTCGGCGATCAGGAGCTGCACGCCGTTGCAGATCAGCGCCATTGCGATCATCAACCGCTGGCGCAGGCCGCCGGACAGTTCGTGCGGATACTGCCCCAGCCGATCGGCGGCAAACTGGATGCCGACCAGTTCCATCATCTCAACCGCCCGCGCCATGCGCGCGGCGCGGTTCAACTGTGGTCGATGTACCCGCAGGACTTCAGTCAGTTGGTTGCCGACTTTGAAGCTTGGGTTCAGGCTGGTCATTGGCTCCTGCGGCACCAATGCCACTCTGTCGCCGCGCAACTGCCTGAGCTGGCGGGGCGCCAGGGACCGAAGATCCAGGCCATCAAAAGCGATGTCGCCGCGCGTAATCTGGCCGCCGCTCGGCAGCATCCCCAGTATGGCGCGCGCCAGCATCGATTTGCCGCTGCCCGATTCTCCGACGAGACCCACGACTTCTCCGGAGCCGACGGTCAGGTTTACGCCATCGACGACGCGAAGTCGGCTCCGCCGCGTGGAAATGGTGACGTCGAGATCGCGAACCATTAGGACCGGTGCCGTTTCTGAGGGGCCCTTGGCTGTCGCGGAGCGTGGTTCGTCGATGATTGTCACCGTCCGACGCTGCCCTGCAGGCGCGGGTCGAGCATATCGCGCAGGCCGTCACCTATCAGGTTGACGCTCAGAACCGCCAGAGTGATCATCGCGCCGGGTGCGATCATTAACCAGGGCGCCGTGCGGGTGTATTCCCGTGCCGCGCTGATCATATTTCCCCAGCTGGGCGCGGGCGGCGGAGCGCCAAGGCCAAGAAAGCTCAACCCCGCCTCTACAAGTATCGCCGCTGAAAACCCCAGCGAAAGCTGAACTAGTACGGGCCCGATTGCTCTGGGGAAAATATGGACCAGCAGGATCCGTAGATCGCTGCAGCCGACCGTGCGGGCCGCAAGCACAAAGTCCGCCTGTTTGTATTCGAGAATAGAGGCGCGAACTGTCCGGATGACGCGCGGAACGTAGAGCACGAAAACGGCGAGGATAACGTTGAATTCCGATGGTCCGATCGCTGCCAGGATCATGATGGCGAGAACGAAGCCAGGAAATACCAGCAGCGAATCCGATATTTGCCCGATAATGACGTCAGCGATGCCATACTGCCCGGAGAGCATGCCCAAAATTACACCGATTACCCCCGTCAGCAGCGTCGCGGCGGTGGCGATTCGGAGGGAGATGTGCGCCCCCACCACGATGCGCGACAACACATCGCGCCCAAGGTCATCGGTGCCCAGCAGGTGCGCTCCGCCGGGGGGGAGAAGTTTGCTGGCCGCGCTGATCGCAAGAGGGTCGAGGGGGATGAAAAGCGGCGTCAGGAACGCCATTGAGAGCAGGCCTGCGAGGATGATCAGTCCGGCCGCCAGCATCGGATGTGCATGCATCTGCTGTAACATCCGGATGCCAAGGGAGACGCCCCGGTTACCTGTCCGCGTTGAGATTTCGGCGGGGCTCATCAGCGGTATCGGACGCGCGGGTTGAAGTAGGCATAGGTGAGGTCTACCAGCAGATTGACGGTCAACGCCGTCAGGGTCAGGTAGAAAATGCCACCCTCAAGCGTGGGGTAGTCGCGTCGAATGGCTGCTGTGGTTATGAGTTCGCCGAGGCCGGGCAATGCAAATACCTGTTCGATTATCACGGAGCCGCCCAGACCCAGCGCAAACAGCAAACCCACAGCAGTCACGACCTGGACCATGGCATTGCGCAGCGCGTGTTTGCCCACCACCATGAGTTCTGGCATGCCCTTGGCCCGTGCCATGGCGACGTAGTCGCTGCTCAGAACCTCGAGCATCGTCGACCTTGTGATCCGGATAATAAGCCCCACCTGGGACAGGCTCAGCGCCACTACAGGCAGGATCATCCGGCTGAACCAACCCCAGACGCCCATCTCTATGGGCCGGTAGCCGGCCGATGGCAGCCAACGCAACTGCACCGCAAACAGCAGGATCAGCATGAAGCCGAGCCAGAAGGGAGGAAGGGCTGTGCCGACGCTGGCGAATATGT
>JBBQDD010000349.1:0-2077 GCA_038319335.1 Sphingomonadales bacterium | reverse complement strand
CACCCGCCAGCGTTCGATCGGCACGCCGTCGCGCGTCGCCGGGCGAAACCGCCAGCGTGCCAGCGCCGTTCGCCGCGTGCTGGCAAAGAAATCATCCGACGTTGCGTTCACCGGCTCAATCGCGCGCACCCGGCCATTGGTGCCCACCAACACCCGAACGGTCACCAGCCCGCTGCGCTCGGCGCGCTGCTCCGACGGGGGATAAGCGGGCTGGAAATCGCTGAGGAAACGCGGATCAATTTCGGGATCGACGATCACCAGCGGCGCGACCGGCGGATCGATCGTCACGCCTGAACCGCTGCCGCCGCCAGTAGCTGGATCGGTTCCTGTCGGATCGGTGGTGAACGGGCTTTGGGTAATATCGACGCCCGTGGTTGGCTTTGGTAGTTCAACCAATTTCGGCGGCACGAAAAGCTTTGGGGTGCGGGGCAGCGGGCGCTGCGTTGCTGGCTCCGGTATCGGCTCGGGCGGCGGTGGTGCCAGGATATTGATCAGCTCAAACGGCTTATTGGGCTTGTGCTTCACCAGCATCGGCGGGGCAAGCAATACTGCCGCCAGCACGCCCGCGTTAATCGCCACCGCAATCGCCAGGCTGCCGGGTTTCACGCTGTTTTTATGAGTATCTCCATCTGCATACATGGCATCTCTCCATCCATCCGCGACTGGCTCTAACGGCCAGTGACAATGATGTTATACCATATCATCGAAAGCTCCAAACAGGATTATTCGGTGCTGTAATCGCGGGTGAAGTTGAGCCCGTTCGCGCCGGTGGCGCTAGCCGCGCAACCGGGCGATCGTCTGCTCGCGCCCGATCAGGCGGAGCATCGCGGCCATGTCTGGCCCGTGGTCACGCGCAGTCAGCGCAAGGCGCAGCGGCAGAAACAGTGACTTGCCCGACCGGCCCGTTTCCGCCTTCAACTGGGCGGTCAGCGCCTTCCAAGGCTCGCCATGCCAATCCAGTGTTTCAGCCAGCACCGCTGCCCGGTCGAGGAAATCGCGGTCCTCTGGCGCGGGCGACGTATCAACCGGCCCCTGGACCACGGCCCACCAGTCAGCCGCATCGGCTATCACCGACAAATTGGGCTGGATGGCCGCCCAGGCCGCTTCATCCATGCCATCCGGCAGCGCATCCGCGACCCGCTCATAGGGCAGCTGATGGATGATTTTGGCATTCACCGTCTGCAACTCGCCATCGTCGAACCGCGCGGGTGCCCGGCCGAAATGCCCGAAATCAAATCTTTCGATCAGCGGTGCCCGGTCGACCAGCGGTTCCACCGGATCGCTGGTGCCCAGCCGGGCGAGCAACGCGATGATCGCCTCTGGCTCGATCCCCATCTCGCGAAACTCGGCCACGCCCACCGCGCCCAGCCGCTTCGACAATTTCCCTTCGGCTCCCACCAGCAGCGCGGCATGCCCAAAGCGCGGCGGCGCCATACCCAGTGCGGCGAACATCTGCAGCTGAAGCGCGGTGTTCGACACATGATCCTCGCCGCGCACGACATGGCTGATCCCCAGATCGCCATCGTCTATCGCCGACGGCAGCATGTAGAGCCATGATCCGTCAGCACGGCGGATCACCGGGTCGCTCATCGTCGCGGGATCGAATTTCTGCGGGCCCCGGATCAGGTCATCCCATTCAATCGGTGCACCATGATCAAGCTTGAAGCGGTAATGCGGGCGAATGCCCTCACCCTCCAACCGGGCGCGGTCGGCATCGCTCAGCGCCAGCGCGGCGCGATCATAGACTGGCGGCAACCCCCGCCCGGCTGCAATCTTGCGCCGCAGATCAAGCTCCTGCGCGGTTTCATAAGCGGGATAGATGCGCCCCGCCGCCAGCAGCGCATCAAAATGATGCTGGTACAAATCAAACCGCGCCGATTGCCGCGCCTCGCCGTCCGGAACCAGCCCCAGCCACGCCAGATCGGCGCGGATCGCCTCCACAAAGCGCTCCTCGCTGCGCTCCGCATCGGTATCGTCGATCCGCAGCATGAACCGCCCGCCCTGCTGCCGCGCCCAAAGCCAGTTATGAAGCGCCGCACGGATATTGCCGACATGCAGCGTGCCGGTGGGCGAAGGG
>JBBQDD010000348.1:0-2103 GCA_038319335.1 Sphingomonadales bacterium | reverse complement strand
AAAGCATTGCCACGATGTCGGAAATCAAGACGCCGACAGTAGCGCTGATCGTCGGCGAGGGCGGGAGCGGCGGCGCGATTGCGCTGGCAGTGGCAGACCGTGTCCTCATGCAGGAGAACGCCATCTACTCAGTGATCTCGCCCGAAGGCGCGTCGGCGATCCTATACGGCGATGCCAGCCACGCGCAGGAAGTTTCCAATGCGCTGCGGCTGACGGCACGTGACCTGAAGCAGCTGGGCATCGTGGATGAGATCATTGCCGAGCCGCGTGACGGCGCGCACACCGATGCAGACCTATCAGCGCAGCTGCTGCGCACGCGGCTAAGCGCGGCCCTGGCAGACGTCGCGGGGCGCGAGCGAGAGGTGCTGGTGGAAGCGCGCTATCAAAAATACCGGAGGATCGGGCAGACGCTGCCCAAGGGCGGCGACCAGGCATGAACAAGCATCAGACGCACGCCGCGCCGCGCGCGGCACTAGATGGGATCCGCGTGCTGGAGATGACTGAAGCGCTGGCCGGCCCCTACTGTGGCATGATGCTGGGGGACCTGGGCGCAGACGTTATCAAGATTGAGCGGCCCGGCGTTGGCGACCAGGCGCGACAATGGGGGCCGCCTTTCATCGAGGGAGAGAGCGCGTATTTCCTGTCGGTGAACCGGAACAAGCGCAGCATCACGCTGGACATCAAGGACGCTGGCGACCTGCAGCAACTGCACGAACTAGTGCGCCGCGCCGACGTGTTCATCACAAATGTGCCGCGCATCGATTCGCTGCGGCGGGCGCATATCGACCCCGAGACGCTGCGCGCGCTCAACCCGCGCCTGATCTATGCCGCGATCAGCGGATACGGGCACAGCGGGCCGAAGGCGGGCCGCGGCGGATATGATATCATTGCGCAGGGCGAAGCCGGGCTGATGGCATTGACTGGCGGTGCGGAGGACGGGCCAATCCGCTTTCCGACGCCGATGTCGGACATCACGGCAGGAATCTATACGACCATGGGCATCCTGTCCGCGCTCTTGGCGCGGAGCCGATCGGGCGCGGGGCAGTTCCTCGACGTGTCGCTGGTGGATGCGCAGACGACCTGGCTGGCCAATATCGGGGGCAGCTACTTCGCGACTGGTCGGCGGCCGAAGAAGATCGGCAACCTGCACCCGACCATCACCCCGTACCAGCCGCTGCGGACGCAGGACAAGACAATTCTGATCGCCGTGGGGACCGAGCCGCTGTGGCAGCGATTCTGCAAGGCGATGGGGATTGAGCAGACGCTGATGCGCGACCCGCGCTTCGCGACGAACCCGCAGCGCAACGAGCACCGCGACGAGCTTCTCCCGCTGCTGGAATCGATCCTGGCGACGCGCGGCGCGGACGACTGGCTGGCGGCGTTCGTCGCGAATGAAATACCAGCCGGACCGATCAACTTCCCGGACGAGACGCTGAGCGACGAGCATCTGAAGGCGCGTGGCATGGTGGTCGAACTGGAGCATCCGCTGGCCGGGCTGGTGCGCTCAATCGGGAACCCGATACACCTTTCTGACACGCCGCCCAGTTACCGGCGCTACCCGCCGCGGCTGGGCGAACACAACCAGGAAATCGCAGCGTGGCTGGCCGCTACAGCTGCACCCTCAACTGAAGGAGTTTGACCGTGGCACAAGTTTATGCCGGTAAAATTATACGCATCGATCTGGGCGCTCGCACATGGAACGTCCAGGTGATCCCGGAAGAGTGGTACCGAACGTATACACTCGGGTCGGGCCTGGCGGCCAAGATGTTTTATGACGAAATGGACCCTGAGGTGGACGCGCTCGACCCGCGCGCGCCGCTTTACTTTTTCAATGGCCTTCTAACGGGAACGGGCGCGACGACCGCGAACCGGATGTCGGTTTGTGGTCGTTCGCCGCTTACGGGCATCTGGAGCGAAGCAAACGCCGGCGGCTACTGGGGGCCGGAACTGCGCTTTGCCGGATACGACGGGCTTATCATCACTGGAAGGGCGGAGCAGCCGACATACCTGTGGATTACCGAAACGAACGTAGAGTTTCGGGATGCCGGCCGGCTGTGGGGCAAAACCGACTCGTACGAGACGCTTGACGTGCTGAGGCAGGAG
>JBBQDD010000347.1:0-2123 GCA_038319335.1 Sphingomonadales bacterium | reverse complement strand
GGTTCTTTCACCTGATGCGTCGGCCGTCGCCGGCGCCGTTGCGGGGCAGCGAGGTTTTTCTGGCGCCGTTCGACCCTGATTTTGACGCTAATGCGGGGCAGGCCGGCACCGTGCTGTCGATCGACGCGCTGTGCACCAATCGCGATCTGGCGGCGGAGCTGCCATTCGGCGGCGGGCATCCGCGGATGAAGCTAACGGAGGGGATGGCGACGATCACGCGGGTTTCCTGCATCACCGCGCCCACCGCGCCGCTGCGGCTGAAGACGCGAGACCAGACGTTCTGGCGGCTAATTTCGCATCTGTCGCTGGGGCATCTGACGGTGGTGGGGGGGGGCGAGGGGGCGGGGGCGCTGAAGGAGGCGCTGCGGCTTTATGACTGGCGGGACACGGCCGAGACGCGGGCGGCGATCGAGGGGCTGGTGGGCGTGTCGTCCCGGCCTGGGGCTGCGCGGGTTCTGGGCGCGCGGGCGGGGGCGTTCTGTCGGGGGCTGGATGTGACGTTGGAATTCGAGCAGCGGGCGTGGGAGGTGGGCGGGCTTTATCTGCTGGCCTCGGTGCTGGATCGGTTTTTAGCGCTGCATGCCACGGTGAACTCGTTCGTGCGAACCAGTGCGGTGGTGCGCGGGCGGAGTGGCAAGGTGGCGGGCTGGCCGGCCCGAGCCGGGGCACGCGTGCTGCTGTGAGCGAAGACGTAACGGTCGAGCAGCAGCCAGTTTCGCGCCGGGCTGGTTCGGCGATGGCGATGCTGCTTCGTAAACCGCCGCGTTATCGGTTCGACGCCGCTGTGCGTGTGCTGGCGTATGCCGCTGAGACCGGCGAGCCCGCCGCTGCCGTGCGGTGTCGCGCCCCTGTGGGCAGCGCGTATCCGGGGCCGGAGGTGTTCGCGGTGCGCGAGACCGAGGGGCGCAATCCGACGTTGACGACGCCGATTATGGGGCTCACCGGGCCGAACGGTGTGCTGCCACGGCATTACAGCGAGATTTTGCACGCCACGGTGCGCAACCGCTCGACCGCGTTGCAGGATTTTACCGAGCTGCTGGCGCAGCGGTTCGTGGCGCAGTTCGCGCGCGCGGGGATGAAATACCGGCCGCATCGGGTGCGGGAGGCGGCGCATCTCAACCAGTTGGCCAATCGTCGCGGCGGGCATCCAGACACGGTGGACCCGCTGACGCAGGCGTTGCTGGCATTCATTGGGTTCGGAACGCCGGGGCTGGTGGAGCGCGTGGCGGCCGGGCCGGAGCCGTTGCTGCATTATGCCGGGCTGCTGTCTATGCGGCCGCATTCGGCAGATCGGCTGGAGGCGATTTTGTCGGATTGGCTGGGCCGGAAGGTTGAAGTGGTGCAGTTCGTGGGAGACTGGTTGAGTCTGCCGCCGGACCAGCGCACGCGGATGCCGTTTGGGCGCCGGGCGGGTGCGTTCAACCAATTAGGGCTGGATGCCACGATCGGGGTGCGGGCGTGGGACATCCAGGCGCGTATTATTTTGCGCATCGGGCCGTTGAACAACGAGGGGTTTGCGGCGCTGTTGCCGGATCGGCCGCTGTTGCGTCGGCTGGTGTCGCTGACGCGGGCGTTTTTGGGGTTTGAGACCGGGTTTGCGGTGAATCCTGTACTTTCGTCTTGGGCGGTGCCGCCGTTACGGCTGGAGGGTGGGCTGCCTACAGAAGCGCCGCCGACGCGGCTGGGGTGGAACACATGGATGCCAAAGACGGAGCAGCGCGGGGATGCGGGGGACGCGATATTCGCTGCGGAACTGGTGGAGGCCGAAGAAGCAAGGGCAGGGTTGCACCTGCGCCCTTGATCTCCGCGCCGCCGCTGGTATGGTCCGCCTCCGCGCGCCGGAGAGTTGGCCGAGCGGTTTAAGGCGCACGCTTGGAAAGCGTGTGTGCGTGAAAGCGTACCGTGGGTTCGAATCCCACTCCCTCCGCCAAGTATAGCTCATAATTCCTTGAAAAATAGAAATTAAGTCGCCGGCTGCGTGGGGCAGCATACACTTTGGCATACGCCGAAGTGCGCGGACCGGCGACAGACCGATCGCGGGTCTGTCTCGCCGTCGCGCCTGGCCGTCCGAGTGGCTGCGAGCGGCATTCCCCGGGCTTGTTGCCGCGCGCATGAGCCCCCAG
>JBBQDD010000346.1:0-2132 GCA_038319335.1 Sphingomonadales bacterium | reverse complement strand
CCCAGTTCAAGGATTGCGCGGGCGGGACGGAACAGGGCGGGTTGCGGGTTTGCGGTCATGCCGCGATATGGAGGGCAGGCGTGTGTGGACGCAACCCAAGGACGCAACCCGAGGACGTAATTGTGGCTGCATATGAAAATCGATATTGGTGGTCGAACGACGGCATCCGCCTGCACGCGCGCGATTATGCGCCGCGCGATCCGGTTGCAGCCGCTGGCCGCCCGCCGATCATCTGCCTGCCGGGGCTGACCCGCAACGCCCGGGATTTCGATGCGCTGGCGGCGCCGCTGTCGGCAGAGTGGCGGGTATTGGTGGTCAACCTGCGCGGTCGCGGCGAGAGTGGCTATGCCAAGGATCCGATGAGCTATGTCCCGCTCGTCTACGTGCAGGATGTCGAAAAGCTGCTGGGGGAGATTGGCTGCACCCGGTACGTGGCCATCGGCACCTCGCTGGGGGGCATCGTGACGATGCTGCTCGCAGGCGCCGCGCGGGAGACGCTGGCGGGGGCGGTGCTGAACGATATCGGGCCTGATATCGATGCCGCCGGGCTGGCGCGCATCCGTGCCTATGTCGGCAAGAGCAATACCTGGCCGACCTGGATGCATGCCGCGCGCGCGATCGCCGATAGCAATGCCGATACCTATCCGCATTACAACATTGGCGACTGGCTGGTGATGGCCAAGCAGCTGTACCGGCTGAACGCATCCGGGCGGATCGTGCTGGATTACGACATGAAGATCGCTGAGCCGTTCCGTCTGCCCGGCAATGAAGCGGGGCCGGATATGTGGCGCGCGCTTGACCGGTTGTCGGGGGTGCCGCTGCTGGTCGTTCGCGGTGGCCTGTCGGACATTTTGTCGCCAGCAGTGGCGGAGCGGATGGTGGCGGCGATTGGTGGCAGCGCGCTGGTGACGGTGCCGGGCGTTGGCCATGCGCCGACGCTGGACGAGCCGGAGGCGCGGTCAGCGATCGATGCGCTGCTGGCGCGCGTAGCGCGGGAACCTGCGGCGGCGTGACGGGTCTTGGCTTTGGCCATTTGCCAGAGGAGCGATGATGATCCTGGCTAACGCGTTGATCTTCACCCCCCAAGATATCGATCTCGCACGCTCGCCGCTGGCGGGGCATTTGCCGGTTGAAACCTATGCGCTGGGCAGTTTCAACCCCGGGTTTGCGCGGTTGTCGAACGGCAATCTGTTGCTGATGGTGCGCGTGGCGGAGGCGCTGCGGGAGCCCATCCGCGATGGCCATATCCGTGCGATCCGCTGGGCAGATGGCGGCTATCATATCGATGCCTGGCCGCTCGATCTGGTCGATACCACCGACCCGCGCACCTTCACCGTGCGGGGGCAGGGCTGGGATGTGCTGGGGCTGACGTCGCTGTCCTGGCTGTTACCTGTCGAATTGACGCCGGACGGCACCGCAATTGTCGCGGTTCATTATGACCGCGCGATCACCCCGGTGGCGCCGTATCAATGCTACGGCATCGAGGACGCCCGGATCAGCCAGATCGGTGACCGCTATTGGATGACCGCCTGTGCGGTCAGCCCGGAACGGCATTCGACGGTGCTCTACACCTCCAACAACGGCCTGGACTGGCGGCTGGAGGGGATGGTGCTGGATCACCAGAACAAGGACATGCTGATCTTTCAGGGGCTGATCGCGGGGCAATATTGGGCGCAAACCCGGCCGCTGGGGGATCGGTATTTCGCCTACCCCCCGGGCAGCGCCTGGCGCGCAGGGCCGTCGATCAACCTCGCCACTTCGCCCGATGCATTGCACTGGCGGCCCCATGCCCAGCCCGGCATCCGGCCGCTGGCGGGCCCCGAACCGGGCATCACGCGGATCGGCGGGGGCGCACCGCCGATCCTGTCGCCGGATGGCTGGCTGAGCCTGTGGCACGGCGTGGAGCCGAATGGCGGCGTGGGCACTTATCGCACCTATTGGTCGTTATTGGACAGCGATGATCCAGCCTGCGTGATCGCGACCGGCGCTTCGCCGCTGCTGGAAGCTGCACCCGCGCTGACCGACCCGATCGATCATCTGATGTACCTTCGCGATATCGTGTTCACGACGGGGATCGTCGATGATGGCGACGCATGGCTCGTCGCGAGCGGGGAGGGCGATCTGGCGTGCCG
>JBBQDD010000345.1:0-2151 GCA_038319335.1 Sphingomonadales bacterium | reverse complement strand
GTTCAGCACCGCCATCAGGTTCAGCGCCTGCACGACATCCGGGCAGTTCTGGCACGACTGGGAAAAATAGCTTTCAAACGCATAATCGCCATCCAGCGCGCGCACCTGATCGAGCAGCTCGGCCGCCGCCTTTGACGGGTGGCCACCCACCTGCAGCAGGGCCAGCACCAGCGAGGTGAATTCATGCCCCATCGGCAGACCGGCAAACCGCACGCCAACATCAGTGCCGACCCGGCGGATCAGGAAGCTGGGCGTGCGCTTGTCATCGCCGTGCACGACGCTCACATGATCGGAAAGTGCGGCGATTTCGTCCAGCAACGCGCCCAGTTCCAGCGACTTGCCGTCCTCGCCCAGCGACGCGACGAGTTCGATCGGCTGGGTGATATTGACCAGATAGGCCTTTAGCTGCTGCGTCAGATTGGCGTCGAGCATCGGGATTTCCTTTCAGTCAAATCAGCTGCGTTGGCAGATGGGGTAGACAACGCAGCCCGGGAACGGCGGTTTCCGCCCCGGGCCGCGGTTCCGCCCCGGGTCGACCCTTTTTCGGGCCAAACACCGGGGCGGGCAGATCAGATCTTGCCGACCAGATCGAGCGATGGGGCCAGGGTTTCCTCACCCTCTTCCCACTTTGCCGGGCACACTTCGCCCGGATGCGCGGCGATATACTGCGCGGCCTTGATCTTGCGGAGCAGCTCGGCGGCATTGCGGCCAACGCCTTCCGACGTCACTTCCATCAGCTGGATCACGCCCTGCGGATCGACGACAAAGGTGCCGCGATCGGCCAGGCCCTGGCCTTCGCGCAGGATCTGGAAGTTGTTGCTTATAACGTGGTTCTGGTCGCCCAGCATGAAATAGTTGATCTTGCCGATCGCTGGCGACGTATCGTGCCAGGCCTTGTGGCTGAAATGCGTGTCGGTCGACACCGAATATACCTCGACGCCCATTTTCTGGAGCGTGGGATACACATCGGCCAGGTCTTCCAGCTCGGTGGGGCAAACGAACGTGAAATCGGCGGGGTAGAAAAAGAAAACCGCCCATTTGCCAAGCACATCGGTGTCGCTGACGGACACGAACTTGCCCTGTTTATATGCCTGGGTGGTGAACGGCTTGATGGTGCTGCCGATAAGCGACATGGTGTATCCTCCGAATGGGTTGGAATGAATTGCTGCGCTGCAATACATAGGTATTTTGCAGCGCAATATAAATTGAAAGCTTTGGGCAGCGTGATCGGTTCAGTCGATCACACCCGCGCGCCTGATCAGTTATGCCACTGATACGATCAGCGCAGCGCGGTCCACACCGAATAGGCGCTGGTGATCGACAGGATCAGCCCGATCATCGCCATCAGCGGCCGGGCGGGCACGCGCTTGGCCAGAATCGCGCCGAACGGGGCGGCTGCCAGGCCGCCGATCAGGATTCCGGCGGTGGCTATGGTGAACGCCGCAAAGCCGATCGTCGCGATGAACGTGGCCGATATCGTCGCGGTCAGGAAAAATTCGGAGGTGTTTACGGTGCCAATCGTGCTGCGCGGCGATGCCCCCTGTACCAGCAGGTTGGACGTGACGACCGGCCCCCAGCCGCCGCCGCCCGCTGCATCCAGAAAGCCGCCAACCAGCCCGAGCGGGGCGATGACGCGCGGCTCACGCGGTTCCACCTTGCCCCGCCACGCGCGGTACAGCAGGTACAGGCCGATGATCGCCAGATAGGCCATCACCAGCGGCTTGGCGACCGACGCGTCGATGTTGGTGAGCAGATATGCGCCCAGCACGCCGCCGATCATGCCGGGAATCACCAGCCGCCGGAACAGCTTCCAGTCGACATTGCGGTGATAGATATGGCTGGCGCCCGATGCTGCTGTGGTGAAGGTTTCAACCGCATGGACGCTGGCGGACGCCACAGCCGGGGAAACGCCCATGAAGCTGACCAGAATCGTCGAATTCACGATGCCAAATGCCATGCCCAGTGCACCATCCACCAGCTGCGCGGCAAAGCCGACACCGATATAGGGCAGGATCGCAATGATATTGGCGGTCGTGAAATCGATCATTGCGCGGCCTTGCTGTGTCGCAGCCTGTGCTAGGCACACCGCGCAAACCCTACAAGATAGATAGGATTTGTGGGCAGAAAGCCGACGGCGAAGCGGTTATGGAA
>JBBQDD010000344.1:0-2165 GCA_038319335.1 Sphingomonadales bacterium | reverse complement strand
TCGCCCGGTCAAGCGCTGCCAGCGCTTCGCCCAGCGCCTCATGATCGCCCGCAATCCGATCAAGCACGCGCGCTGCCTGGCGCAATTTGGCCAGCCCGCCATCCGATCCGTCGAGCAAATCGGCCACCGCCTGCAAATCACCCGCAATCTTTTCGCCGCGCTGCATGGCCTGGCGGCGGGTGGCGAGGATTTCCTCCTCGCCCGGCTCGGCGGCCAGCGTGGTGAGTTCGTTCACGGCATGATCCAGCCATTCGCGGTCGCGTGCCGCCGCATCAAGCTCGGCACGCGCTGCATCCAGCGCGGTTTGCGCGGCGTGCATCGCCCGATGGGCATGGCCGACGGACGCCGCATCGATCCGCCCGAACGCATCGAGCAGCGCCCGGTGGCCGCGCGCATTCAGCAGCCCGCGATCATCATGCTGGCCGTGAATTTCCACCAGATGCCCGGCCAGATCGCGCAACAGCGCGGCAGACGCGGGGGAATCGTTGACGAAGGCACGGCTGCCGCCATCGGCCTTCACGATCCGGCGGATGATCAGCGGTTCGCCGGGATCAAAATCAAGGCCGTTCAGCTCCAGCAGCGCCGCCACTGGCGTGCCCAGCGCAGGCGGATCGAAACTGGCGGTGACCACCGCTTGCGCCGTGCCCTGTCGCACCAGCCCGGTCTCTCCGCGCCCGCCCAGCGCCAGCCCCAGCGCATCGAGCAGGATCGATTTGCCAGCACCGGTTTCCCCGGTGAGCACGCCCAGCCCTTGCGCGAAATCAAGATCAAGCGCCTCGATAAGCACGACATCGCGAATCGAGAGTGCATTCAACATGGCGTGTAGAGCAAGCAGCAGGTGGGGCGGCGGAGCGATTGCATGGGCGCGCCCTGATCAGCTGCGGGTCAGAGGCCGGCCTTTTCGACCGGGCGGGGCTTGTAATCGCTCATCAGCTTATAGGCGCGTTCATACCAGTCAGTGCCGGGATAATTCGCCCCCAGCACGGCCGCCGTCTTTTTGGCTTCGTTGGGCACGCCCAGCGCTAGATAGGTTTCGGTCAACCGCATCAATGCCTCGGGAACATGCGTCGTCGTCTCGTAATCCTCGATCACATGGCGAAACCGCATCGATGCCGCCAGCCAGTCGCCGCGCCCTTCGTAAAAGCGCCCGACCTGCATTTCCTTGCCGGCCAGATGGTCTCGCACCAAATCAGTCTTCAGGCGGGCATCGGCGGCAAATTTGGTTTGCGGATAGCGGCGTTGCAATTCACCCAGCGCATCCAGTGCTTGCTGGGTGATCCGCTGATCGCGCGTCACATCTGAAATCTGTTCGTAATAGCCGATGGCCACCAGATAATAGGCATAGGCCGCATCGCGGTTTCCAGGATGGACCGACAGGAAGCGCTGTGCCGATTCGATCGACTTGGCGTAATCGGCGTTCAGATAATAAGCGAACGCCCCCATCAGCTGCGCACGGCGTGCCCAGATCGAATAGGGGTGCTGGCGCTCCACCTCGTCAAACAGTGCGGCGGCTTCCTGATAGCGGTTCTGGTCAAGCCGTGCCTTGGCGGTTGAATAAAGCGTGCCCACGTCGCGCGCGACATAGGGGAGATCGCCCTTGTTCTTGCCACCGGCACAACCGGCGATCGTCAAGGAACCCGCAATGATGAGCGCGAGCGTGGCGAGGGGGGACAGATTTTTACGCATGGATATCGTCATAGCCGAGCTAGCTAGCCGCGAACAATGTTTTTCGTAAGGCGGGGTTTTTCGCAAGGCTGGGTTTTTCATACAGTAGCCATTCCGCGCCCCGCTTGGTGACCGGTGGATCATGTGGCAGGCACACAGCGTTATGCAGGCACAACCCGATGGAGTGATCACCCGCCATG
The DNA here is from genome assembly GCA_038319335.1 of Sphingomonadales bacterium. Lineage (GTDB taxonomy): Bacteria > Pseudomonadota > Alphaproteobacteria > Sphingomonadales > Sphingomonadaceae > Sphingomonas. The sequence continues at coordinate 300 of JBBQDD010000344.1, read as the reverse complement.
ACCGCCACCCTGCTTTCCACCAAGCGCGTTGAAAAGCCCTGGGGCCGCCACAATTTGTGGCCGGGCTTTGCCGATCCAGCGCCGGGCAGCGACCCGGTGGGCGAAATCTGGTTCGAAGCGCCCGGTAATGCGGTGCCTGATCTTCTCGTCAAATATCTGTTTACCCGCGACAAACTGTCAGTGCAGGTGCACCCCAATGATGAAGCGGCACAAGCGGCGGGCTTTGCGCGCGGCAAGGATGAGGCGTGGGTTATCCTGGCAGCAGAGCCCGGCGCCACGATTGCGTTGGGTACACTGGCC
>JBBQDD010000343.1:0-2202 GCA_038319335.1 Sphingomonadales bacterium | reverse complement strand
CATTGGCTTCCTGCTGATCATCCCGATTGGCGGGGCGGACATGCCGGTGGTGGTGTCGATGCTCAACAGCTATTCGGGCTGGGCGGCAGCCGCGATGGGCTTTACGCTGCACAACAGCGCGATGATCATCACCGGCGCGCTGGTCGGCTCGTCGGGCGCGATCCTGAGCTCTATCATGTGCAAGGCCATGAACCGCAGCTTCATCAGCGTGATTGCAGGTGGCTTTGGTGCCGATACCAGCGGCGCGGGTGACGGCGAAGCCAAGGAACAGCGGCCATGGACGCGCGGCTCGGCAGAAGACGCTGCCTTCCTGATGGGCCAGGCCGAACAGGTCATCATCGTGCCCGGTTACGGCATGGCGGTGGCGCAGGCGCAGCACGTGCTGCGTGAAATGACGGATAAGCTGCGCGAACACGGGGTGAAGGTGAAGTTTGCCATACACCCGGTCGCAGGCCGCATGCCCGGGCATATGAACGTGCTGCTGGCAGAGGCCAATGTGCCCTATGACGATGTGTTCGAGCTGGAAGATATCAACAGCGAATTCGCGCAAACCGACGTTGCCTTCGTCATCGGCGCGAACGACGTGACCAATCCGGCGGCGAAAACCGACAAGGCGTCGCCGATTTACGGCATGCCCGTGCTTGATGTTGAAAAGGCAAAGACCGTGCTGTTCATCAAACGATCGATGGGCGGGGTGGGCTATGCCGGCGTCGACAATGATGTGTTCTACATGGACAACACCATGATGCTGCTCGCCGATGCCAAGAAGATGGTCGAGGACATCGTGAAGGCGCTAGATTGATTGGACGCTTGGTCGGGTAACTGATCGGCCTTGAGCGCGCGAGATACCTCCATTCTGGTGCGGTTCGCCCTGGTAGCGGGGTAAGCTCCTCCGTTTTGGTGCGATCAATGCGTAACGCTCCCACGCAATTGCGTATGCTTGCCCCAACCAACGCTGGAGCACGGGCATGACCATGGACGACGCCAACCCCGATTATCGGCCGCAGCCACGCATATTGCTGATTGCCGAGCCCGGCGATCAGGCGCGCGCAGGGGCAGAGGCGCTTGCGGCGGCGGGCGCGCGGATGATGGGGCCTGTGGGATTTGCGCAGGCCGCCGCGGCGCTGGCCGATTCAGCGCTGATCGATGCCGTGCTGATCGAGGCAGGCGGTGCCGCCGCCGCTGGCGAAGCACTGGGTCAGGCATTGGGCGAGGCGCTCGACGCGACAGCCGCCTGGCTCGCCACCAGCACCGCAGCGATCGTGATCAACCTTGATGAAAACCAGATCGACGATGTGACGGCACGGCTGCTCGGCGGGCGGGTGCAGTTGCTCTGCGCGGCAACCCCTGCGGAGCGGGTGACGGCGCTGGTGATCGCGCTTGGCCTTGCGGGCCAGGGCGGTTCGGGCAGCCGGGTGCGACAGGGCGATGACGATCGTGACCGCGATACGGCGCGTCTGAACCAGCTGAATACCGAGGTCGCCCGGATCGCCGAGACGCTGGCCCGGCTTGCCAAGGCCGAACCCGGTGGATCACGGACCGGGATGCTGGGGGATCGGTCGCTTGCCTATCGCGGGCCCGATGCGGGTGGTGCTGCCTCAGGCGCAGTGCCGGTGAGTGCGACGGAAATTCGCCAGGCGATCCGGGGGCGGCGACTGCGCGACCAATATTTCGGTGCCGGGCTATTCGAAGATCCGGCATGGGACATGCTGCTTGATCTGTCCGCCGCCGATCTGGAACGGGCGCGGGTATCGGTTTCCAGCCTGTGCATCGCCGCCGCCGTCGCGCCGACCACCGCGCTGCGCTGGATCAGCCGGATGACCGAAGCCGGGCTGTTTGAACGCGAAGCCGATCCGTTCGATCGCCGCCGTGCCTTCATGCAGCTATCCGCCAAGGCGCGCGACGGCATGCACGAATATTGGCGCGCAATGAAACGGGCCGGCGCGACGCTGGCTTAGGGTAGCGCGCACCGCGCTGGCAGCATCGGCCACGCGAGCCGATTTGCCGGGGGTTGCGGAATGGCCCGTGGTTTGGCACGGGGGGTTCTGCCCATCACCGGGCGGGCGATTAGCTCAGTTGGTAGAGCGTCTCGTTTACACCGAGAATGTCGGCGGTTCGAGCCCGTCATCGCCCACCATTTTCGTAGCTGACACCGGCATCGGCACGAAAAACAGGTATCGTCATGCCGCGCAGCGTTATCGG
>JBBQDD010000342.1:0-2212 GCA_038319335.1 Sphingomonadales bacterium | reverse complement strand
CCCGGCTCTCCGCCATTTCCCGCCCAGTTATACACCGCGCGCACCGCCATGATGGGCACGAACATCTCGCGCCCGTCGAGCGCAATCCGGTTGATCTTATCGATTGCCAGCGTGCCGACGGCATTGATCTTTGCGGCATCCGACGGATCAAGCGCGAAGGGTGCCATGATCGGCTGATCAGCCGGCCGGGAGAAAACGATGTGCAGCTGCGCATTCTGCTCAGGATTGGCGGTCAGCAGCTGGACCATCACCCGCACGTCATGCGCGGGCACGGAGCCGATATTGCGGACGGCCAGTTCGAAATCGACGCTGGCGCTGGTCAGGTTCGTGCCCGCGCGTTTAGCGATGAAATCGATTTCGAGCCACGGCCGCAACGCCGGTGGCGCGGCGGGTGCCGCCGGGCGCAGCATGGAGGGCTTGGGTTGTGCGGGTGCTGCTGGCGGGACGACGATTGGGGCGGCGGCGACTGGCGGGGCGACGACCGGCGGCTCCGGCGGGCGTGGAGGCGCTGGAGGCGGCGGGACCGGGACCGGAATCGGCACCTGGATCGGGACCGGCTGGGCAAGCGCTGGCGCGGCGCGATCATTGGCCGGCTCGCCAGCGCGGCGACGCCGGGCGATCAGCCACCCACCCAACCCCAGCAGCAGCACGACGAGCGCGCCACCGGCAACGGGCAAAGTTCCGCCCCAGCTATGCTTGGGCGCGGTGCCGCGATTGGCCGGGTTGGCTGGCACCGGTGCAGGTGCAGGCACAGCGTCGGGCAGGGGCGCGATATCAGGCGAGGGCGCCGCTGTTGGGGCCACCTGCGTTTCCAGGGGCTGGGGCACTGCTGGGGCTTCAGCATCGGGAGATCGCGTGGCGGGTGTCGCCGGTGTGGGCGACGCTGTCCGCTTGATCGGCTCCCGGTTCGCCATGGGTAGCGCGGTGCCCCGGCGGGCGGGCGCGATCGGCGTGACGGGCTCGGATTCTGGCTCCGGCACGACCTGGGGTGGCGGGAGCAGTCTACGCGGCGGCTTTGGCGTGGGTGATGGCGTTGGACTGGCGGTGACGGACGGGATGCTGACGCTTTCGAGGCCGGGCACATCCTGCACTGCCGAACCGGCGATTGCCGTGCCGGACGCCGCACTTGCCAGCAGGCCCGCAAGCGCCGTCCGCAGCCAACGCCGCCTCCCCCGCTCCAGCCCCCACTGATGTTGCAATCTCGAATCAATCCTGTTCACGCGCCTTACCTAGCGGTTTATCGGGCTAAGGCAGCCCATCATCTGGCGATCAATCGGCGGCGATGTGGTGAAACGGCACATTTTTTCATGATGCAGCCAAAAACGTGCCAGCTCTTTTGCCGCGCTGAAGCACGTCAGCCTGCCCGCAAGGTGGGTCGGACCGTTGACAACCAGCCCCGCCAACCCTAATTGGCTCGCTCCATCACAGCATTCGGGAAATGAGGCGCCGTCGCGCAGCGCCTCGATCGTATAGGACGTTGTGATTTCAGAGACGCTGCAAGCTGCGGTTCCCGCCACTCAGGGGGACACGCAGCTTTTTGCGTCTCTGGCGTGCCCGACAATATTGGCTGATTGAGGCAAAAAACTCCATGGCGACCAAGGCATTCGACGGCGGCACTGCAAAGCGCCGCATCCGCAAGGTTTTCGGCAATATCCACGAAGTGGTGCAGATGCCGAACCTGATCGAGGTTCAGCGCGAATCCTACGAACAGTTCCTGCGGTCTGATCCATCGATCGGCTATGTCTCCGGCCTGGAAAAGACGCTGCGCAGCGTGTTCCCGATCCGCGATTTCGCCGGCACCGCCGAGCTCGATTTCGTGAATTACGAGCTTGAGCCGCCCAAGTTTGATACCGAGGAATGCCGCCAGCGCGGGATCACCTATGCGGCACCAATGCGCGTCACGCTTCGCCTGATCGTGTTCGAGGTCGATGCCGATACCGAAGCGCGCAGCGTGCTCGATATCAAGGAGCAGGACGTCTATATGGGCGACATGCCCCTGATGACGGGCAACGGCACCTTCATCATCAACGGCACCGAACGCGTGATCGTCAGCCAGATGCACCGCTCACCGGGCGTGCTGTTCGACCATGATCGCGGCAAGACGCATGCGTCGGGCAAATATCTGTTTGCAGCGCGCGTTATTCCGTATCGCGGTTCGTGGCTCGATTTCGAATTCGACGCCAAGGACATCGTCAACGTCCGCATCGATCGC
>JBBQDD010000341.1:0-2272 GCA_038319335.1 Sphingomonadales bacterium | reverse complement strand
GTCGATCCGGCGCAATTCGAAGCGCTGGTCGCGAAATATTTCACGACGTGGAAGGGCAATGGCCCGCCCCCGCCCGAGCCTGATTTCGGCAAGCCTGATCCCAAATCACCCGTGGCGGCGGCCACCAACGAGCCTTCGCTGCCGCCCATCGTCTCCTGGGCGGTGCTGCGACCATGGGTTTACCGGGATGACACGATCATCTTCAACCAGAAGCGCATGGTTGATCAGCTCGCCGTGCGGCTCATCAACCGCCGTCTGGAAACGCGCGCGCGCAGCGGCGGCAGCTACATTCAGGCCAGCGTGTCGCTGGATGATGTGTCGCGATCGGCCAACGGCACCTTCATCAGCATTCTGCCAATTGGTGACGATTGGGAAAAGGCACTGCGCGATGTGCGCGCCGTGATTGCCGATGCACAGGCTTCACCGCCAGCGCAGGGCGAGATCGACCGGGAACTCGCCGAATTTGATGCGGCGATGAAGGCGCAGGTTGATACCGCCCGCGCCGAACAGGGCGCAGCACAGGCCGATAATATGGGGCAGGCCATCGATATCCGCGAAACCATCGCCAGCGCGCAGGTGTCCTACGACATCCTGGTTGGGGCGCGGCAAAAGGGGTTTTTCAATCCCGCAGCAGTGCTTGAATCCACCAAGCGGGTCTTTGTTGGCGATGCGACGCATGCGGTCGTCAATGCGCGCACCGCCGATGCCACGATCGTCGCCAAGCTGGAGGCGGCGCTGAAGGCCGATGTGTCCGGCGTCACCACCACGCGCGATGCGCTGAAAACGGTGACGTTTGCCGATCTGCCCCCGCTGGGCAAGCCCGGCACGGTCGTGAAGCGCCTGAGCGGCAAGGAGTTGAACGCCCGGATCGACGCCGAGCAGATCGAATTCAGCAACGGCGTGCGCGCAATGCTGTACCCCAATAATGGCGAGGCCAACCGCGTTTATGTGCGCGTCCGCTTCGGCGGTGGGATCAACGCGCTGCCGCCCAAGCGCGCCACCATGGCCTGGGCGGCACCGCTGGCGCTGGTATCAGGCGGGATCGGCAAGCTGGGGCAGGAAGAACTCGATCAGCTGATCGTGGGACGGCGCATCGGCATGAGCTTTGCGATTGAGGAGGACGCCTTCTCGTTTTCATCAACCACCTCACCCGAAGACATGGCCGATCAGCTGACGCTGATCGCCGCCAAGCTGGCGGCGCCCGCCTGGGACGAAAAGCCGGTTATCCGCGCTCGCGCCGTGACGCTGGCCGGGTTGGACGCTGGCAATGCCTCACCGGGCGGCGTGCTGTCACGCGATCTGGAAGGGCTGCTCCACAGTGGCGATCCGCGCTGGACATCACCCACCCGCAAGCAGGTAGCGGCGGCAACGCCTGCCATGTTCAAGGCCTTGTGGGCGCCCTTGCTCGCGTCCGGCCCGATCGAGGTGCAGGTGTTTGGCGATTTCAAAACCGAAGACGCGGTTGCCGCGATCGCCAAATCGCTCGGTGCGCTGCCCCCGCGTGCGTTGACCAAGGGGCGCGTTCCGCCGGTTACCTTCCCGGCGATTACGGGCAAGCCCATCATCCTGACGCATGATGGCCCGGCCAACCAGGCGGTGGCCCTGGTGGCGTGGCCAACCGGCGGCGGTATCGAAGGCGTGTCTGATAGCCGGCGGCTCGATTTGCTCGCCCAGATTTTCAGCGACCGGCTGTTCGATCGGCTACGGTCCGAAGCAGGGGCAAGCTATTCGCCCAGCGTGCAGAGCGAATGGCCGCTGGGGTTGCCCAGCGGCGGCCGGTTGATCGCGGTGGGCCAGGTGCCGCCCGACAAGGTGGAGTTTTTCTACAAGCTCGTCCGCGAGATTGCCGCCGATCTGGTCGTCCGCCCGATCGAGCAGGATGAACTGCGCCGCACGCTGGTGCCATATCTGCAATATATCGCTCGGGCATCGACCGGGAACACCTTCTGGCTGAACCAGCTGGAAAGCGGCCCTTATGATCCACGCCGGATTGCCGCCATCAACTCGCTGGCCAGCGATCTGCAGGGCAGCACGCCTGAAGTGTTGCAACAGGTGGCGGCGAAATATCTGAAGCCCGATCGGGCGTGGTTGCTGCAGGTGGTGCCCGCCAAGGCGAAATAGCGGCGGGAGCGGGGGGTAGCTGGTTCCCCGCGCTCGACGTGTCTCAAGCTCCTCCCCTTCGGGGGAGGGGTTGGGGTGGGGCCTGTCAATTTCATCGCGACCGACATTTATGGGGACAGCCCCCACCTCCTACCCTCCCCCTGAAGGGGAG
>JBBQDD010000340.1:0-2286 GCA_038319335.1 Sphingomonadales bacterium | reverse complement strand
AGCAGCGTCGGGATATCGGTGGTGCCCGCATATTGGGCCATCCACAGCATCGCGATCAGCATCAGCACCGATCCGAGCAGCGTGTAGAGGAAGAATTTATAGCTCGCGTAAATGCGGTTCGCGCCGCCCCAAATGCCGATGATCAGGTACATCGGGATCAATCCGGCCTCGAAAAATACGTAGAACAAGAACAAGTCCTGCGCGGCGAACGTGCCGATCATCAGCATCTCGGTGGCGAGGAACGCAGCCATATATTCGGGCACACGCTTCTGGATATTATCCCAGCTCGCGCCGATGCAGATCGGCATCAGGAACACGCTGAGCATGATCAGCATCAGCGCAAAACCATCAATCCCCAGCGCCCAGCCAAACCGGCCAAACAGCGGCAATTGCGCGTGCTCAACAAACTGCCATTGCGGCCCGCCAATGTCGAAATGCGCCCATAGGTAACAGCCAAGCGCGAAATCGATCAGCGTCGCGGCGAGCGCGAGCCAGCGCGCGCCGCTGGCGTTCAGGAACAGGCACAGCACGGCCGCGATGGCGGGCACCGCGATCATCAGGGTGAGGATAGGAATGCCCAGGATCATGAAAATTCCGTCATCCCAGCGAACGCTGGGATCTCACCGAAGGAAGGCGCGCGCAAGTCGCACGAGACTGCAGCTTTCGCTGGAGTGACGACGTTGGGATAACACGTCACGATGCAATCGCCCAGGTCACGACCGCCGTCAGCCCGATCAGCATCACGAACGCATAGGTATAGATATACCCCGTCTGCAGCCGCCCGGCCAACCGGGCCCCGCCAGCCACCACGAAAGCCGCACCATTCGGGCCGAACCGGTCGATCGTCTGCTCATCGCCCCGGTGCCAGAACAGGCGGCCAATGGCGAACGCCGGCTTCACGAACAACAGATCGTACAGCTCATCGAAATACCATTTGTGGAGCAGGAAATCATACACGACGCTGAAGCTGCGCGCGATCTGCCCCGGCAGTGCGGGTCGCACGATATAGGCGTAATAGGCCCCGCCCAGCCCCAGCAGCATGGCGATGCTCGCACTGAGTTTCACGAACAACGGCACTTCATGCGCGGCGTGCATCAGATGCTCGCGAAACGCGATGCTGCCCTTCCAGAATTCCTCACCCGCCGCCGGTTCGATGAACGCGCCGTGGAACGCATCGCCCGCCGCAATCGCGCCCACCGACAGCAACAGCAACGGCAACCGCATCGACCAGGGGCTTTCATGCGGATGATAGCCTGCCGTGCCATCATCTGCGGCGTGGGCGTCGGCGGCATGCGCGTGATGATCATCATGACCATGCGCGTGTATCGCATGCTGAATATGTTCGGACTGCGCCCAGCGCGGCTTGCCGTAGAATGTCAGATACATCAGCCGCCACGAGTAAAAGCTGGTGAGCAACGCCACGATCATGCCGACAATCGATGCGCCTGACTGGCCCGATGCCCAGGCGCTTTCGATGATCGCGTCCTTGGAATGGAAGCCGGCAAAGCCGATCGCGGGCAGCCCGTCGACCACGCCCGGAATGCCCACCCCGGTAATCGCCAGCGTGCCCATCATCATCACCCAGAAGGTGACCGGGATGGATTTTCGCAGGCCGCCATAGAGGCGCATATCCTGTTCATGGTGCATCGCGTGGATCACGCTGCCCGCCCCCAGGAACAGCAGCGCCTTGAAGAAGGCGTGCGTGAACAAATGGAACATGGCCGCACCGTAAGCGCCTACGCCCGCAGCAAAGAACATATAGCCCAGCTGCGAGCAGGTCGAATAGGCGATGACGCGCTTGATATCGGTTTGCACCAGGCCAATCGTGGCCGCGAACAGGCAGGTGGCGGCCCCCACCGTCGTCACCACCGTCAGCGCAAACGGGCTTGTTTCAAACATCGGCGACAGGCGGCACACCATGAACACGCCCGCCGTCACCATCGTCGCGGCATGGATCAGCGCGGAGACAGGCGTTGGCCCCTCCATCGCATCGGGCAGCCAAGTATGCAGCCCAAGCTGCGCCGATTTGCCCATCGCGCCGATGAAGAGCAACAGGCACAGCACCGTCATCGTATCGGCGCGGAACCACAGGAACCCGATCGTCGACCCCGCCATGCCCGGCGCGAGCCGCAGGATTTCATCAATCTGCACGGTGTTGAACACCAAATACGTACCGAAAATGCCGAGCATGAAGCCCAGATCACCCACGCGGTTGACCACGAATGCCTTGATCGCGGCGGCACTTGCGCTGGGTTTGCGGAACCAGAACCCGATCAGCAGATAACT
>JBBQDD010000339.1:0-2324 GCA_038319335.1 Sphingomonadales bacterium | reverse complement strand
CAGCGTGTCCAGCAGCTGGATCCCCGCCTGCGCGGGGATGACAGGAAGGGGACGGGGTTCAACACCCTGAGCGCCGCCAGTACAATGCCATGCCCGTCTGCGGATCGACCGGCATGAAGGTCGATCTGTTCGATTTCGACCTGCCAACCGAACGAATCGCGCTGCGCCCCGCCAGCCCGCGCGATTCGGCGCGGCTGCTGGCCGTCACCCCCGGCGACCTTGCTGACCGCGGCGTCGGCGATCTGCCTGCGCTGTTGAACCCCGGCGACCTGCTGGTTTTCAACGACACCCGCGTCATCCCGGCGCAGCTGGAGGGGCGGCGCGGCGATGCGCGAATCGGAGCGACGCTGCATAAGCGCGAAGGGCCACGGCGCTGGCGGGCCTTTATCCGCAACGGGCGGCGCGTGCGAGAAGGTGACCAGATAGCGTTCGGCAGCGTCGATGCGCCCGCCACCGCGATTGCCAGCGACCGGGGCGCCGATGGCAGCTTTGCGCTCGATTTTCTGGGCGATGAGCCGGTGGAGCTGCTGCTCGACCGGGTCGGCCACATGCCCCTGCCCCCCTATATTGCGGCCAAACGCCCCACCGATGCGCAAGATGCCGATGATTGTCAAACGATGTTCGCGCGCGAAAAAGGCGCCGTTGCCGCCCCCACCGCTGCGCTGCATTTCACGCCTGCGCTGATGGCCGCGCTCGACCGGGCCGGCATCGGGCACGCCATGCTGACGCTGCATGTCGGCGCGGGCACATTCCTGCCGGTCAAGGCCGATGACACTGCCGATCACGCAATGCATGCCGAATGGGGCCGGATAAATGCTGCCACTGCTGATCGGCTGAATGCCGTTCGGGCGACGGGCGGGCGGGTGATTGCGGTGGGTACCACCAGCCTGCGGCTGATGGAAAGTGCGGCCCGCGCCGACGGCATCATCGAGCCGTTTGAGGGCGACACATCAATTTTCATCACCCCCGGCTACAGGTTCAAGGCGATTGACGGGCTGATCACCAATTTCCACCTGCCGAAATCCACCTTGTTCATGCTGGTATCGGCGCTGATGGGGCTGGATGTGATGCAGGCGGCCTATGCGCATGCGATCGCCAACGACTATCGCTTTTATTCCTATGGCGATTCCAGCCTGTTGCTGCCGGGCGGCTGAACTCGCCATCTGCGCTGGCCAAAAAATCGCCCCGGCGCCGGGCAAACCGCGCAAGCAGGCTATGCCAATCACCCAAAAGGCGGCTATCGGTCAGCGTTGATGGCCATGCCCCAGCGCCCCTCCCCCAAAAATACTGCCATGCGGCCGGTGATCGTCGCGGCGCGTGCGCTGTCGGTGATCGCGTTGTTGGCAGTCACCCCGGTCGCGGTCGCCCCGGTCTCCGCGCAGCAAGCACCGGCGACTGGCACGCCGCCGCGCGTGCCACCGATTACCCAGCCACCCAGCGCGACCATCATGGCGGAACCGATCGCGCTGTTCATCGCCACCACTGATGCCAACGGGGATGCCCGCGTTACCCGTGCCGAGGCCCAGGCCGGGGTGGCACGCAGCTTTGCCACCGTCGAAACGACGACGCCCGGATCAATCGGCTATATCGGCCTGTCGGAATGGGCAGAACGCTGGCTGGGCGATCGCAATGCGCTGCCAAGCGCGTATGAAACCGACACGGACGGCGACAACCGGATCACCCTGGCCGAACTGTCGGCGCAAATCGACCGCACCTTTACCCGGCTTGACCGCGACAAGGACGGCATTCTGGTGCGCAGCGAATTGCTGACGCTGGACAGTGCACGCGGCGGGCTGAACGGGCCAGATCGACGCGGCCGACGTGGGCAGCAACCGCGATGAGCGCAGCCCCGTTGGCGTCACCGGGCCATGTACCGCGTTACCGCCTGGCGATTTTCGATTTCGACGGGACGCTGGCCGACAGTGGCGACTGGTTCCTGTCGATCGCTGACGATCTGGCCGAGCGCTTTCGCTTTCGCCGCGTCGAGCCTGCCGAGATTGAAGCGCTGCGCGGGCGCACCAGCCGCGAAGTGATCCGCCATGTCGGCATTCCGCGCTGGAAAATTCCGGCGATCGCCCGGCATATCCACAAAAGGCTGGCTGCCGAGACGGATCAGATCATGCTGTTCGACGGCATCGAAGCCATGATCGATGCACTAGTCGCCAGCGGTGTTCGCATCGCCGTTGTCACGTCCAACGCAGAAGGCAATGTGCGCGCCATTTTGGGGCCGCATATCGTATCGCAGATCGAGATGTTCGAATGCGGCGCATCACTGTTCGGCAAAGCCCGCCGGTTTCGGCGCGTACTACGCAAGCTGGACGTCG
>JBBQDD010000338.1:0-2326 GCA_038319335.1 Sphingomonadales bacterium | reverse complement strand
ACCATCATGGCTGTGCGCCAACAGGCAATCAACCTCGGCAAAATGATCGAGCCGGACGTTGGTGATATAGCCATCATAACTATGCAAGATCACGTGCGCTGCATGAGGCAAAGGCTGGACCAGCGATAGGAGATGCTGGGTCGAAACCCCCTGCCAGCGATTGTCGTATCGCGACCATTGCGTAACGCAATGCATGTCCGATACATCTACGAACCGCGGTTGTGCCATCAACGCATCCCAATCCCAGACGATCGGATTGATAACGGCACCATCAACCGTCAGGCGCCATTCGGATTTTGCGATGTCGGGCTGAATGCCAAGATCGAGCACCGGCCAGTTGGTTACCAGCCGTTGCCCCGGCGGCAGGCGATTGACGTGTTCCTCATCCGGCGTGCCCGTCAGCAGGCGCCCGGCGCGTGCCCAGGCCTGCTTTACTGCAACCAGCTTGCGGCTGATCCCGGACGGCAGGTCATCGTCTGGATTTTCCGAGCTCATCCCCGCTCTCGCATGATGCGCGCCGCATCCCGTTTCCAATCGCGGGTCTTTTCGGTTTCGCGCTTGTCGTGAAGTTGCTTGCCCTTGCCAAGCGCAAGCTCGACCTTGGCGCGGCCGCGATCATTGAAATAGATCGAGAGCGGAATCAGTGTCATCCCCTGCCGTGCAACCGCAGACCCCATCTTGTGGATCTGACGCTCGTGGAGCAGCAGTTTGCGCGGCCGTTTCGGTTCATGGTTGAAGCGATTTCCATGGCTGAATTCGGGAATATTGGCGTTGACCAGCCACATCTGGCCGTCTTTCAGTTCGGCATAGGCCTCTGCAATGCTGCCCTCTCCGCCGCGCAACGCCTTCACTTCGGTTCCAGCCAGAGCTATGCCGGCCTCCACCACATCCTCGATATAATATTCATACCGCGCGCGCCGATTCTCGGCGACGGTTTTTACCTTGACGGTTTCCTTGTGGGGCCGCGCCATCAGACGAGCCCGGCATGCGCGAGGCCGGCATCGACAGCGGCCCTGGCCGCAGACGACGGCGCGAAGATCGGCAGGCGCACATCCGCGGCCATCTTTCCAATCCGTTCCAGCGCATATTTCGTGGGGCCAGGTGAGGCATCGCTGAACAGCGCCGCGTGTAGCGGATACAGCCGGTCGTTGATCGCCAGCGCGGTCCGGAAATCCCCGGCCAGTGTCGCCGCCTGGAACTGGGCGGACAAGGCCGGCGCAACGTTCGCCGTTACCGATATACAGCCAATGCCCCCCATCGCGTTGAACCCCAGCGCCATGTCGTCATTGCCCGAAAGCTGGATGAAATCCGCCCCGCAAGCTTCGCGCTGCGCCGAAACCCGCGCCAGATTGCCGGTGGCATCCTTAACACCGATGATCCCCGGCAACTGCGCCAGCACGGCCATCGTTTCGGTGCTCATATCGGCCACCGAGCGCCCGGGGATGTTATAAATGATGATCGGCAGGCTCGAACGTTCAGCCAGGGCGGTAAAATGGGCGATCAACCCGGTCTGCGAAGGCTTGTTGTAATAGGGAACAACAATCAACGCCGCATCGGCACCAACTTTTTCGGCATGCGCCATATGGGCAATCGCCGTGGCCGTATCGTTTGATCCGCAGCCGGCTATCACCGGCACGCGGCCGGCCGCCACTTCTACCGTGCGCGTGATGACAGCATAGTGTTCGGCATGGCTCAGCGTTGGCGATTCGCCCGTTGTCCCGCATGGCACCAGCCCGCTGCTGCCTTCCGCAATTTGCCATTCGATGAACGCTGAAAGGGAATCGAAATCCACCGCGCCACCGCGAAACGGTGTCACCAGCGCCGGGATCGAGCCCATTATGGACAAGCCATCCACCGTCAAATTCCCTCAAAGCCTTCACCCGGCCACCGCAACCGCCTAAGACGGCAACCATGTCGATGGTGTTCAGAACTGATATGGAGCGCAAACGTCGGTTGGCAAGCCGCGTTTTTGGAACCGGGCTTCTGGCGCTCGCGCTGGTGGCGCCGGCAGGGGCGCAAATCGACCCCGGAACACGAAGCCTGTACACCGCGCGCTTGGCCGCCAATGCTGCCGGCGCCTATCGCGGCATGGCCGGATCGCCGCTCCTGGGCACCCCGTCGGATCCGATTCTCGATGACATCGTAACCTGGGACCGATTGCGCCGAGACAGTTATACCGCCGCCAGCGGCGCATATTTCCTCGAATATGCCCGATTTCTCAAGGATCATCCGGACTGGCCGCTGGGTGCTGTTCTGCGCCGGGCGGCCGAGAAGCTGATAGACGACAGTGTGGCGGCACCCGATCGCATCGCCTTTTTCAAACAGT
>JBBQDD010000337.1:0-2354 GCA_038319335.1 Sphingomonadales bacterium | reverse complement strand
CAGCAGCGCGGCCAGCCCGGCGGCATAAATCACCGCCAGGCGAACGTGGCGGTGCGGTTGCCAGCGGCTCATCGGCGGGCATTTCAGCACGATCAGCGCGAACAGGCCGAGCGCGAGCACCGTGCCGCCCTCCAGCGCAATCCGCTGAACCATATCGACCCGTTCGGCCAGGATGACGGATACCGCCACGGTGCCCACCGCCACCAGCTGCACGATGAAGGCGACCGTCCAAGCCAGGCTCAGTTGCGCAATCACGGGGGCAAAGTTGATCGCCTCGCTTTCGCTCACATCGCTATGCAGCGCCAGCGCCTGCCATAACCCGCGTTGCGGCCCGCTCGATCGGCGTTTTTTCTGCGGGCGTTGACTCATGTCGCCCTCGTAACGCCCGGAGGGTTTACCTAAGGTTATTGCGAGCGTCGATTGGACGCGCGCGAACGAATTTTCTCGCGGCTTGGCCATGCGCGCCTGCGCCGATAAGAGGGCCTTCGGAAAACGTAACGACACCATTGCATCCGGGGGCACCGATGACCGTGATTATCCGCGAAGCCGATCTGATCGAAACGGTGGCCGATGCGCTGCAATTCATCAGCTATTACCACCCGATGGATTATATCCGCGCGCTCGGCGTGGCGTATGAGGCCGAACAGAGCCCCGCCGCCAAGGATGCCATCGCCCAGATCCTCACCAATTCGCGGATGTGTGCAGAGGGGCACCGGCCGATCTGCCAGGATACCGGCATCGTCACCGTGTTCGTGAAATGGGGGCATGATTGCCGGCTGGAATCGGACAAGTCGTTGCAGGCGGTGATCGATGAAGGCGTGCGCCGCGCCTATCTGAACCCCGAAAACAAGCTGCGCGCATCAATCCTCGCCGATCCCGCCTTCACCCGCCGCAATACCAGGGACAACACGCCCAGCGTCTTGCATGTCGAAATGGTGCCGGGCGCCACCGTTTCCATCGATGTCGCGGCAAAGGGCGGCGGCAGTGAAAACAAAAGCAAGTTCAAGATGATGAACCCCAGCGATTCGATCGTCGACTGGGTGCTGGAAATGCTGCCGCAAATGGGCGCGGGCTGGTGCCCGCCCGGCATGCTGGGCATCGGCATTGGCGGCACCGCGGAAAAGGCGATGCTGCTCGCCAAGGAATCGCTGATGGGGCCAATCGACATGGCCCAGTTGAAGGCGCGCGGGGCCAAGGACGATATCGAGGCGCTCCGTATCGAGATTTACGACAAGGTGAACGCGCTGGGCATCGGCGCGCAGGGACTGGGCGGATTATCGACCATCCTCGACGTGAAGATTTTCGATTGGCCAACGCATGCGGCATCAAAACCCGTCGCGATGATCCCCAATTGCGCCGCCACCCGCCACGCGCATGTGACGCTGGACGGATCGGGCCCGGCCTATCTGGAGCCGCCCAAACTCAGCGACTGGCCCGATGTGAACTGGACGCCCGACAAGGCGGCAATCCGCGTCGATCTCGACACGTTGACGCCGGAAGTGGTGCAGGGCTGGAAACAGGGCGACCGGCTGTTGCTGAACGGCAAGATGCTCACCGGGCGCGACGCTGCGCACAAGCGGATCAAGGACATGCTCGATCGCGGCGAGCCGCTGCCGGTCGAATTTGCCGGCCGGGTGATCTATTATGTCGGCCCGGTCGATCCGGTGGGCGACGAGATTGTCGGCCCCGCAGGCCCCACCACCGCCACCCGGATGGACAAGTTCACGCGGATGATGCTGGGCCAGGGGCTGCTCGCGATGGTGGGCAAGGCGGAGCGCGGGGCGGATGCGACGGCGGCGATTGCGGAGGCCAAAAGCGCCTATCTGATGGCGGTTGGCGGTGCGGCCTATCTGGTATCGCGCGCGATCAAGGGGTCGCAGGTGGTGGGCTTTGCCGATCTGGGCATGGAGGCCATTTATGAATTCGACGTGCAGGATTTCCCCGTGACGGTGGCGGTCGATTCGTCCGGCGCAAACGTCCACACCCTCGCCCCGCTGGTGTGGAAGGATCGGATCGCGAAGGAAAAACTGCTCGAAGGGGCATGATCGGGGCTGGCGCGCGCTATTTTGCGATCGTCTTTGCCATTGCCTTTGCGGTCGGCGCGGTTCGGACGACATGGATTGCCCCGGCCATCGGCGCGACGGCCGCGGTGCTGATTGAGCTCCCGATCATTCTTGTCGTCAGCTTTTTGGCGGCCCGCCGCATCATTTCCGGCGGGTTGATCGCTACCCACGGCTCGGCGCTGGGGGCAGGCGCAACGGCGTTTACGCTCTTGATGGCGGCAGAAGCGGGTCTTGCGACGCTGGTGTTCGGGCAGTCGATCAGCACATGGTCGGCGGGTCTGTGGCAGGTGC
>JBBQDD010000336.1:0-2394 GCA_038319335.1 Sphingomonadales bacterium | reverse complement strand
ATGCGCGGCGTCAAAATAAAACTTTTGGCTAATGTCGCAGCGTAAGGGTGCGGTGCGCATCATCGTATACCCGTGATCTTGTGGGTTTGCAAAGACAGGCGCCATGCCGGGCGCTGCAGGCACTGCGCAATGCAGGTTTCGGTGTTGGCGCTGCGCTGCGGGTTGTCCATGGGTTGCAGGTAGCGGTGGCTAAAGTCTGCTGCCTCGCATTCGTCCAGCGTGATGCCGGGCTGCGGCCATACCAGCTTCAGCTCATCGCCCGATTGCTGCACGACAATACTGCCAGCCTTTGGGCTGACACAGACCCAATCGATGCCGGGATGCACCGCCAGCGTTCCGTTCGTCTCAATCGCGATCCGAAATCCTGCCGCATGCAGCGCATCGACCAACGCATCGTCCACCTGCAGCATCGGTTCGCCCCCTGTCAGCACGACGAAGCGATTGTCACGTACCGGCCCCCAATGGGCGCAGGCCGCATCCACCAGCGCTGCGGCATCGGCAAAGCGCGCACCGCCCGCGCCGTCGACACCGACGAACTCTGTATCGCAGAAACGGCAGATGGCGGTTGCGCGATCCTCCTCGCGGCCAGACCACAGGTTGCAGCCTGCAAACCGGATAAACACCGCGCGACGCCCGGCATTCACCCCTTCCCCCTGCAGCGTCAGGAACATCTCCTTGACGGCATAGCTCATGCCGTCACGCCCCCGTTGCTGGCCGGGTGGCGTAGCGGGTCGGGTCTGCGATGCCGGCTTCGTCAAAACCACGCTGGCGCAACCGGCAGCTATCGCACAGCCCGCAATGCTCGCCACCGGGCGCGGGATCGTAGCAGGACCAGCTGAGCCCCGCGTCAAGGCCAAGCCGGGCCGCCTCGCGGACGATATCGGCCTTGGGCATGTGTTGCAGCGGGGCATGGACGGTAAAGCCTCGCCCCTCCACCCCATCACGCGTGGCGAGTGCGGCCATAGCCTCGAAACTGGCGATGAATTCCGGGCGGCAATCGGGATAGCCCGAATAATCGAGCGCGTTGACCCCGATGAACAGATCATGCGCGCCCGCCGCTTCCGCCCAGCCCAACGCCAGGCTGAGGAAAATGGTGTTGCGTGCCGGCACATAGGTGACCGGGATGCCCAGCCCCACGCCATCTTTCGGCACGTCGATATCGGCGGTCAACGCCGATCCGCCGAACGCCGACAGATCAAGCGGCAGGATGATATGACGATCAGCACCAAGCGCCGTGGCGATACGGGCCGCCGCGTCGAGTTCCACCCGGTGCCGCTGGTTATAATCGACCGACAGCGCCAGCACGCCAAACCCGGCCTCCCGCGCGCGCGCCGCCGATACCATCGAATCCAGCCCGCCCGAAAGCAGCACGACTGCCATGTTGTTCGCATTGATCATGATGGGCGGGTCGCTAGTCGCAATGCCGCAGCGCCGCAAGCAATGATCACCAAAAGAAGGGCCGCCCTGCAAAGGCGGCCCAGTGTTGCTTCAAAGCCTTAGGGAGAAGGCGTGCGAAAGCACTTCATGGGTATAGCAGCCAAACCTATACTGCGGCTTAACGCGGCGGGGCTGCGCAATCGCCCAGCCGCCGGGCCTCGAACGTCATGTCAAACGGCGCGCCGCCCGCAATGCCCTGCGTTTCCAGATGAAAGCTGTTGCGCGTTTCGATGTGGATCATCGTGCGGCCATGCCCGGCCCCGGGGCAGGCATAGTTCACCGTCGCCGTGCGAGGCAGATCATCGACCAGGATGCGCGCACAGGCCATGCCGGGGTGCTGAAGCTGGATCAGCCGATCGGCATCACCCAGGCACAGCAGCCGGGGCTGCGCAGTGGAATCAGGTTCACGAAGCTGCCATTGGCCGGGCTGGATCTGGCCCAGGGCAGCGGCTGGCCCCGGTGATTGCGGCGCGGCGCCTGGGTTCGCCGCGAAGGCTGCACCGCCAAAGATCGCCATTCCCGCCACCGCCAGCCGTATCCACCCGGTCTTGGTCCAAACCATCTTGCGCATCAACCGCTCCCTCGCCGAAGTCGATCGCACGCGAATCGCCTTCAAACCCCCACCGCCAAATATGTGCTGGCAATGGAGCCGGGATGCAACAATGGTTAACTGGCGGCGGCACCCACCTGCAGCGGAAACTTGGTCGAACAAAACGCGCAATCGACAGTAATCACGCCGTTTTCATCAGCCATGTCGCGCTGTTCCTCGATCGGGAATTTTGCGATGACCTGCGATATATATTCAACCGAGCACCGGCACCCTTTCGATAGCGCCAGCTCCGGCAGAATGCGCACTTCGCTTTCTTCATTGAACAGCCGCCATACCAGTGTTTCCAGCGGCAACGCCGGATCGGTCAGCTCTGCGGCCCCCATGGTGCTGCCCAGCACCGCGACATG
>JBBQDD010000335.1:0-2433 GCA_038319335.1 Sphingomonadales bacterium | reverse complement strand
GAGGCAGTGCACGGCATGAACCCTCTGCGGCGTGGTGTCGCGGTCGCCGAGATCATTGCGGCATTGCGATTCATCATCGCTACCCCGACTTTCAATGCCCAGACACTCACGCTCGATGGTGGCCAGCGGTTGCTGGGCCTGCCCCGAGATGTAGCGTATATGGTGGACAAATGACCGATATTCTCACGATTCATCCCAGTCTTGATGGGCTGGGTCCCCCGACATTGGCGCCCAAAAGCCGCAAGATCATGCTCGAGGATTTCGATCTTCCGGTCGATATCGGCTTTCATGCCTTCGAGATCGGCACGCCCCAGCGCTTGCGGGTGAATATCGAGGTGTGGCTGGCCGCAACGCATTTCCCGCGGTGCGACACGGTCGATTACGCCTGGGATTACGACACGCTGCGCAATGCGGTGCTGGCGCTCGTCGCCGGGCGACGGTTCAATCTTCAGGAAACCGTGGTGCACGAAATATATGATCTGGTTGCGGCGCGGCATGGCGTTACTGGCCTGAAGATTTCGACCCGCAAACCCGATATCTATCCGGATTGTGCTGCCGTCGGGGTCGAATTGAGCAGCTTCTGATCGCCGCGTCAGTCCGCGCCGGGGTCCCGGACGCACGGCCCCAAGTTTGCGATCGCCGCTGACCAATCCGCGGCCAGGGCCAGATCCCTGCCGCCGGCGGCGGCAGGCAGCACCGGCGGCAGGCCGCACGCAAGCCGATACCAGAGCAAGGTACCGGGCCGCACGGCAACTGCTGATTCATCAATGACATCGCTGCGTGACCACGCCAGCTTGCGCGCCATGCCGGGCCGGTTCGTGACGATCAGCGCTGCCCCGGTGCCGTCGGATGTTGTCAGGAAAAATTGGCTTTCGCTTTCGCCGGCCACCGTCCCATCCGCGCGAAAACCGTTCGTCACCGCGGTTATCACGGGCGCCGTGCCTGATTTCGCCTCGGTCGCTATGGCGCGCACTCTGATGTCGAGCGTCGATGTCCACATCTGCTGTGCGTTCGGCGAAATCAGCCGCGCCTTGCCATCGGGGGATGGCGTTGTGATCCACGCCATGACGGGCAGGTTCTTGCGCTTTGCGAGTTTGCCGCGCGGATCGAGCGGCGCGTCCCAAAGCCAGCTGAGCTCGGCTGGGATGGCCCCTGGCGCGACGATGGCCGCATCGACCGCCGCCGTCACCAGCAGCCTGGCCCGGCCTTTTGCAAGCCCGGGGCTGTCGCGATCGGGCAGACGTTCGGCACGTGCGATCGTCGCCTGCACTATCACCGGAGCATTCACCGTCAGATCCGCAAGATCGACGAACCCTGGTTCGGCGCGGGCAGAACCGGGCACGAGGGCCGCAGCCAGGGCGGATATGAGGATGGAACAGGAGATGCGAAGGGCCAACATGGCGGCAGCATAGGCTGGCTGGGGCCACACCCGCAACGGGACCGTTTCGCGATGGGCTGCGGTGCGCCTCCGAATTGTGCCGATAAAGCGGTTGCGGCATTCCCCGAGTTGCGGTTACACAGTTGCCAGAGGGAGTGTGCAGGGTCGGGGGATCATCGAGCCTGCAGCTTTTAATTTTGTTTGAGGGAGTCTCACAGCGCCCATGGCTTACGCTAATGAGGGGATGAGCAAAAACCGGATGGTTGCACTGGGGCTAGTGGCTCTGTTGCACGTCTTCCTGGGCTATGCTTTCGTAACGGGTCTGGCGCTTAAGGCGTTCAAGAAGATCGTTGAACCGATCGAAGCGGTCAACGTGAAGGATGAGGCGCCGCCGCCGGAAGAACCGCCGCCGCCGCCGCCCAAGGACATCGAAATCCCGCCGTTCGTGCCGCCGCCGGAGGTTTCGATTGCGCAGGATTCGCCGCCGACGATCACCACGCAGCAGACGGTGCCTCAGCCCGAGCCGCCAAAATTTGTCGCACCCGCGCCGCCAGCACCGCCGGCACCTGTCGCGCTTGCGCCGCCGACGCCGGCTACGGTGAAGGGTCGCGGCAACACGATCAGCCGCGAGGATTATCCTGATGCGTCGGCGCGCGCCGAAGAGCAGGGCGTCACCCGCGTCAGCTTCGTGGTGGATCCAACGGGCAAGGTTTCGACCTGTTCGGTCACGCAATCGAGCGGCTTTCCGCGCCTTGATGACGCGACCTGCAAGATTATCATCCGTCGGTTCCGCTTCAACCCGGCGACACGTGACGGACAGCCGGTATCCGAGACCAAAACCCAGCCGGTACGGTGGCGGTTGGAAAACTAGTTTTACCATGGCCACGTCGGGTCACACCCCGGCGTGGCTTTCGCTTCAAAGTTCAAACGAGAAAATCGAGGGAAAATACAATGGAAACAGTGGCAGTAGAGAACCCGTATGGCCTGATGGCCGCGCTTCAACAGGGTGGCATTATCGCCCAGTCGATCTTCGGTATCCTGGTGTTCATGTCGCT
>JBBQDD010000334.1:0-2461 GCA_038319335.1 Sphingomonadales bacterium | reverse complement strand
CCCCGCCGAGCGCACGCCGTCGCCGATTGATACGGTGCTCGATTTCGCGCTGATGACCGATCCGGCAAAGCGCGATCCGGCGTTGCTGGCGAAACTGGACGCGATTTTGGCGCGGGTGCGCCAATCCTGATTGGACGCGGGGCCATTCACCGGCCAAGGAACGATCATGGCTCCACCCCCACCCTTTGACGGCGATTTCAGTGCCATGCCGGGCGGGCGGCACGATCCGGTGGCGCGCCAGGTTACGCTGAGCGAAAGCTATCGTTCCGTGCCCATCCCCCGGCAGGCGGGGTTCTGGCGGCGGATGTTCGCGTTCAGCGGGCCGGGTTTTCTGGTCGCTGTGGGCTATATGGACCCGGGCAACTGGGCCACGGACATCGCCGGTGGCTCTGCATTCGGCTATACCCTGCTGTCGGTCATCCTGATCTCAAACCTGATGGCGATGCTGCTTCAGGCGCTGGCGGCGCGACTGGGGATTGTGGCGGGGCTTGATCTCGCCCAGGCGTGCCGCGCGCGATATTCCCGACCCGTTGGGCTGGCGCTGTGGGTGCTGTGCGAAATCGCCATCATTGCCTGCGATCTGGCCGAAGTGCTGGGCACCGCGATCGCGCTGAACCTGTTGTTTGGGCTGCCGCTGATCGCCGGCGTGGTGATCACGGCGTTCGATGTGCTGCTGATCCTTGCGCTCCAGCGCTTTGGCTTTCGCCTGTTGGAGGCATTCATCGTCACGCTGCTGGTCGTGATCGCCGGGTGTTTTGCCTATGAACTATGGGTGGCCCAGCCCGATCTGCGCAGCATCGCGGGCGGGCTGGTGCCCACTGCACAGATTATCACCAACCCGGCGATGCTCTATCTCGCGATCGGTATCCTGGGCGCGACGGTGATGCCGCATAACCTGTATCTCCATTCCTCCATCGTCCAGACCCGCGCGTTCGACACCGATGATGCGGGCAAGCGCCACGCGATCCGGCTGGCAACGATCGATAGCAGCGTGGCGCTGGGGCTGGCGCTGTTCATCAACGCTGCGATCCTGATTTTGGCGGCATCGGCATTCCACGTCACCGGGCGCACCGATGTCGCGGAAATCGGCCGCGCCTATGAATTGCTGACCCCCACATTGGGCGCAGGGGCCGCCAGCGTGGTGTTTGCCGTCGCGCTGCTGGCGGCCGGGCAGAATTCCACCGTCACGGGAACGCTGGCCGGGCAGATCGTGGCGGAGGGGTTTTTGGACCTGAAGATACCGATCTGGGCACGGCGCATGGCCACCCGGCTGCTGGCGATCGTGCCTGCGGTGATGGTGATCGCGGCAATGGGCGATCGCGGAGCAACCCAGCTGCTGGTGCTGAGCCAGGTTATCCTGAGCCTGCAGCTCCCCTTCGCTGTGGTGCCGCTCGTCATGTTCACCAGCGACCGCGCGGTGATGGGCGCTTTCGCCAACGCCGCCTGGGTGAAATGGACAGCCTGGGGCGTAACCGCGGTGATTATCGGCCTGAACGTGACGCTGCTGGCGAGCTTGTTTTGAACCAGGTGAAAATCTCGCCGTTGATTTATAGGAAATTATAAGCAAGTATAGCACCACAACGCTATACTTACCCCTAAAGAGGTAGAAATGGACCCGGTTCGCAACCCCTTTGCACCCGGCGCTGGTTCGCAGCCGCCCGAGTTGGCAGGCCGAAAGGACATTATCGATTCTGCGGACACAGCATTGCAGCGCATTTTGCTCAAACGGCCCGCGCAATCGCAGATGTTGCTTGGATTGCGCGGCGTTGGCAAAACAGTGTTGCTGAACAAAATCGAGCAAATCGCCGAAGAAAAAGGCTATCTGACATCGTTCATTGAAGTTCCAGAGAACCGTAAACTGGCCGATCTGCTCTACCCCAAAATCCACCAGGTCGTTCGGAAACTGTCGCTAGTCGAAGGCGCGAAATCCACCACCTATGCCGCCATGCGCGCACTGCGCAGTTTTGCGAGTGTGTTCCACATCAGCATGGGCGATTTCGAAATTTCGGTCGATCCCGAACCGGGCGTCGCCGATAGCGGCAATCTTGAATATGACATCACCGAGCTTTTCGTCAAAGTTGGTACGGCAGCCAGCGCCGCCGGAAAGGGTTGGGTGCTCCTGATCGACGAGGTGCAATATCTTTCGCCTGACGAACTTGGTGCATTGATCGTCGCCATCCACCGCATCAACCAGAAAGGCTTGCCGATTTTGCTGTTTGGCGCAGGGCTTCCGGCGATCGCGGCACTCTCGGGCGATGCGAAGTCCTATGCGGAAAGGCTGTTTGTCTTTCCAAGAGTGGATGCCCTGTCCGACATCGACGCAGCAGATGCCATCCGCCAGCCGATCGAGGCCGAAGGAGAGGCAATCGACCAAGCGGTAATCGACGCCGTTGTCGCATGGACGCGCGGATATCCGTATTTCCTGCAGGAATGGGGCTTCCAAATATGGAACGCATCACCG
>JBBQDD010000333.1:0-2464 GCA_038319335.1 Sphingomonadales bacterium | reverse complement strand
GGCCTATTCGGGTGGTAGCGTCACTGATCCGCTGAATGACGGCGCGGCGCTGGCGGCGGCGGGCGATGTGGTGGTGGTGACGGTGAACCACCGGCTGAATGCGTTCGGCTATCTGTATCTCGCCCGGCTCGATCCACGCTTCCCCGATAGCGGCAATGCCGGGCAGCTTGATCTCATCCTCGCGCTCAACTGGGTCCGGCGCAACATCGCGGCATTTGGCGGTGATCCGGGCCGGGTGATGGTGTTTGGCCAGTCCGGCGGGGGCGCCAAGATTGCCACGATGATGGCCATGCCCGCCGCCCTGGGACTGTTCCATCGCGCTGCGACGATGAGCGGCCAGCAAGTCACCGCATCCGGGCCGATCAACGCCACAGCCCGCACCCGCGCCTATCTGGCCCGGCTCGGCATCAGCGAGCGCGATCTGTCGCCCTTGCTCACGCTGCCCCCGGAAAAACTGGTCGAGGCGCTGTCGGCGACTGATCCCATCCTGGGCGGCGGCGTGTATTTCGGGCCGGTGCTCGATATGCGGTCGCTCATCCGCCACCCATTCTGGCCCGATGCCGCGCCGCAATCGCTGGGCGTGCCGATGCTGATCGGCAATACGCATGACGAGACCCGGGCATTTATTTCCCCTGATAGCGAGCGGGTAAAAACGCTCGATTGGAGCAATCTTGCCGATCGGATCGCGCCTGAACTGCGGATCGACATCCTGCCCGAATGGGTGGTGAGCCAGTACCGTGCGCGCTTTCCCGATTGGTCGCCGACCGATATTTTCTACGACGCCACCACCTGCGGGCGCAGCTGGCGCGGGCAGGTGATTGAGGCGGAGGCGCGCGCCGCTGCAGGGGCGCCGGCCTGGGTGTATCAGGTCGATTTCGCCGCGCGGATCGATCCCCGGCGGCGCGCCATGCACACCATGGATATCCCGCTGGTGTTCGGCACGCTGGCTGCGGAAGGATCGCAGACGGGAACGGGGGCGGATGCGCAGGCAGCATCAGGGGCGATACAGGCGCGCTTCGTGGCGTTTGCCAAGGGAGGCAACCCCAATACTGCCGGGCTGCCCCGCTGGCCGCCGTACCGGCTGGCCGATCGCCAGACGATGATTTTCGACGCCATTTCTCACGTAGAGCGCAATCCGCGTGCCTGGCAGCGCGAACTGTTTGCGCGCGTGCCCTATATTCAACCGGGAAGCTGAATGATCGATCGTCGCGAAGCCTTGTTCGGAACGCTGGCCCTGGGCCTGGCCGGTGCCGCAGGTGCACAGACACTGCCACCCCGGATCGGTGCGAAGGCCCCTGTCGCGGGCTTGCCCGAACCTGACGAGACGATCGACCTGTGGCCAAAGGGCGCGCCTGGCATGCCCGCCACGCCGTTGATCGAAACCGTTGATGAACGCAGCAGGGACAGCGCACTGACTGACCGCGCCGTGCACGGCATTTCCCGGCCGCGGATGGTGGTGTTCCGCCCACGCATCCCCAATGGCAGCGCCGTGCTGGTCACCCCCGGCGGCGGTTATCGCTGGGTCGTGATCGACAAGGAAGGCTATGAAATCGCCCGCTGGCTCGCCGCACGCGGCTGGACGTGCTTCGTGCTGTTTTACCGGTTGCCTGGCGAGGGCTGGGCCGCGGGACCGGATGTTGCGCTGGGCGATGCGCAGCGGGCGATGCGGCTCATCCGGGCACGCGCACGCGATTATGGGGTGTTGCCAGAACGCGTGGCGGCAATGGGCTTTTCGGCTGGCGGCCATGTTTGCGGTGATCTGGGCACCCGATATGATCGGCGGGTGAACCCAGCCGCCGATGCCAGCGATGCGCTGTCGGCGCGGCCCGACATCATGGCGCCCATCTATCCCGTTCAGTCGATGCACCTGCCATTCGCTCATCCCGGTTCCCGCACATTGTTGCTGGGGGCCAACCCGTCGGCAGAGCTGGAGGCTGCCCATTCGCCCGAGGCCAATGTCACGCCCGCGACCCCCCCGGCGTTCATCGTCCATGCCGAGGATGATCCCACCGTCCCTGTCGACAACAGCCTGCGCCTGCGTGCTGCGCTGAAGGCGCAGGGGGTGCCGGTTGAAACGCATCTGTTCACCGCTGGCGGCCATGGCTTTGGCCTGCGCCGTGCCATGGGTAAACCGGCCGAGCTATGGCCTGAATTATTCGTCAACTGGGCGCGAACACAGGGGCTTGGTTAGCTATTCTGGCCCAATCGGCGCGCATTTGGCCGCCAGCCAGGCCAGGTCATCGCCCTGCATCTGCGGCCCTAACACCGCGAGCACCCGCGCGTGATAGCCATCAAGCCAGGCGCGCTCAGCTTCGGTCAGCAGGGCGGGGATGATCAGGCTGCGCTCGATCGGGCAAAAGGTGAGCGTTTCGAAACCCAGCATGGGGCTTTCCGCTCCATCGATCACCCGGTCTTCCACCAAGATAAGGTTTTCAATGCGGATGCCGTATTCGCCCGCCTTGTA
>JBBQDD010000332.1:0-2468 GCA_038319335.1 Sphingomonadales bacterium | reverse complement strand
GGGCGAACCGTTCAGAAATATGGCATGTGGCCCAAACCGCACCACGCCCCGCCCCAAACCAACCAATCAGTCGTACCGGCGCAACAGCCCCGCCAGCTTGTCCTGCACGCGCACCTGTCGCGGGTCATAGCGTTGTGGATCATAGGCACGGTTGGCGGGATCGAGCCGGATCATCGCGCCTTCGCGCCGGAAATATTTCAGCGTCGCCTCGCTCTCCTCGATCAGCGCGACCACAATTTCGCCGTCTCGGGCGGTTTCGGTGCGGCGGATCAGCGCGTAATCGCCATCCAGAATGCCGGCATCCACCATCGAATCGCCCGACACCTCCAGTGCATAATGCTCGCCCCCGCCCAGCAATGCGGCGGGCACGGATAGCATCGAATGCCCCTCGAAAGCTTCAATCGGCACACCGGCGGCGATCCGCCCGTGCAGCGGAATTTCGATCACGTCATTGGCCGGCTGCGGCATCGCGCGGACATTGGCGGGGAGCGACGTCACCACGCCACCCTTGGCAGCGCGCACATTCTCCGGCCGATCGGGCATCCGCAGCACTTCCAGCGCGCGGGCGCGGTTGGGCAGGCGGCGGATGAACTGGCGTTCCTCCAGCGCGCTGATCAGTCGGTGGACGCCCGATTTCGATTTCAGGTCGAGCGCCTCCTTCATCTCCTCAAACGAGGGCGAAACGCCGGTGTCGGCAAGGCGATCATTGATGAAGCAGATCAACTCGTGCTGTTTGCGCGTGAGCATTTCGTTCCTCCGTCCAGAACAGACGACGAACGTTTAGGCAACGGTATCCAGCAAGTCAACCCAGTACCAGAACATCCACCGGATCGCCGGGCTGGGCCGCCGGCGCAAAGGGCGGGCGCACGATCAGGCACTCGGCCCGGGCGAGTGTTTGCAGCAGGGAACTGTCCTGCTGGCGCGCGCTCACCACGCGGCCCGCGTCCCACCAACCGCGCAGATAATCCTGCCGCTGGTCATTGGCGGGCAGCGCCATGCCAAGCACGGCGGCGGTGGTGCGCGGCAGCGGATCACTGGCCCCGCCCAGCGCCGCAATCAGCGGGCGGAGGAACAGATGCGCGGTGACGAACGCCGACACCGGATTGCCCGGCAGGCCCAGGATCACGCGGTTGCCGATCAGTCCAGCCAGCATCGGTTTGCCGGGGCGAAGTGCAATCCGCCAGAAATCGATGCTGCCGCCCGCCGCCTCAATCGCCAGGCGGATCAGATCATGGTCGCCAACCGATGCACCGCCGATCGTGACGATGATGTCGGCATCGGCCCCGGCAATCGCCGCGCTGATCAGGTCGAGCCGGTCAGGCAGGATCGGCGGTAAAGCGATGTCGACGGGCAGATCCGCCAGATGCGCGGCCAGCATGACGCCATTGGCTTCGGGCACCTGGCCCGCTGCAATCGGCGCGCCGGGGGCGACCAGCTCGTCGCCGGTGGTGATGATGGTAATCCGCACCCGCCGGTTGACGGCAAGGCTGCCGTGCCCGGCCATCGCCGCCAGCGCGATCCGCGCCGGGGTAAGCCGGTCGCCGCGCGCCACCAGCAGGTCGCCATCGCTGAAATCCAGCCCGGCGGCCCGCACATTGCGCCCTAGCGCAGGCGGTCCCTCGCCCGTCAGCAGCACCCGGGCGCCGTCGCGGCCTGCCTCTTCCTGCACCAATACCGTATCGGCCCCGGCGGGCATCGTGGCGCCGGTGAAGATGCGTACTGCCTCCCCGGGGCCGAGCGACCCGGCAAAGCCATGCCCGGCGGCACTCTCCCCAATCAGCATGAACGGCCCGGGCAGATCGGTGAAGCGGATCGCATAACCATCCATGGCCGATAGATCGGTTGCGGGCTGTGATCGTTGGGCGACGATGTCGGTTGCCGCCCAACGGCCTGCCGCCGCCGCCAGCCCAACGCTTTCATGCGGCACCGGCGTGCCCAGCGCGAGCAGCCGCTGTTGCGCGTCTTCGACAGGGAGCAGGCCAGCCACCGGGCGATCCAGCGCGATCAGTGGAGTTTCAGGCGCGGGCGGATCACCTGGTTTATACGTCCCATCGCGATCAGCGCCACGCCCTTGATCCAGCCGTGAATGGCGACGATGTGCATCCCGTAAAGCGAGACATAGATCAGCCGCGCAATCCGCCCCTCCACCGCCATCCGCCCGCCGACCAGATTGCCCATCAGGCTGCCCACCGTCGAAAAGCGTGATAGCGACACGAGCGATCCCTTGTCGTGATACACAAAGCCGCGCAGCTGCCGGTCAGCGATCAGCGCGCAGATGTTGTGATAGGCGGTGCCCGCCATCTGGTGCGCTGCCTGGGCGCGCGGCGGGATGGGGCGCTGTTCACCTTCAGGCACAAAGCGGGCGCAATCGCCGATCGCAAAGATGCGCGCGTCGCGGGTGGTTTGCATGGTTTCGCGCACCACCAGCTGGTTGCCGGGTGTCGTTTCCAGCCCGCCAATCCCCTGCA
>JBBQDD010000331.1:0-2533 GCA_038319335.1 Sphingomonadales bacterium | reverse complement strand
CTTCAACCGGCCCTGCAGCAGCTTGTAGAAATAGGTGCCGACATCGAGTTCGGACAGCTGCACATTGCGCGTCCAGAAGCTGCCCTTGGGCAGGATGATGGCGATGCGGCCATTGGCGTTGCTGAGCGATTGGTGAACGCTGTTGCCGGCCCCTGTCATCTTGATGCGCGCCTTCAACGTGCCGCTGGTGCCCGATTCCTCAACCCCGAACCCGGCCAGCAGCACGCCCATCGGCGTGGGGGACAGGCGGATATCGTAATCGGTGAACACCGGGTCGCGGCGCGCATTGATGCTGATGTCCGAATTCACCTTGCCGCGCGCCAGATCAAAGGTGAGCGGGGAGAGCGTCAACAACCGGTCGTCGAGCTTCAGGGTCAGATCAATGTTCGACACCGGCAGGCTTTTGGCCCGCACGCGGCGCACCGAATAGCGCACATCGGCATCGAAATTCTTCAGCGATTCGGTTTGCAGCGGCGCATCTGGCAGCAGCCGGGGGGTGCCGTTCACGGTGGTCACCACGCCCGCCCCGCCCCTGGCAGCAACACGGTCTGGATTATAGCCGATGAACGGCGCGATATCGATAATGTCGAGCGTGCGGGTCGCCAGCATTGCGGTGATCAGCAGCCGTGGCTCGCGCATCGTCACCGTCATCCGCCCGGCCAGATCGCTGTCGCCAAAGCGCCCGGTCAGCCCGGTAAAGCGCCAGTCACTGCCCGCTTTGGTCAGTGCCGAGCGCAGCCGATAGGCGCGCGTTTCCGGCACCGCGATCCCGGCGACTTCGAACAGATTGGCCAGATTGCGCCCCCGCACATCCACCCGCAGCTTGGCACCTTCCAGCTCGGTCGCGCCGGGCAAAATGCCCGATATGTCGGCCACCGTGCGCGCCGCCCGGATGTTGAGCGCCAGCTTGTTCTCGCCGCCCGCCATGGTCGCATTGGGGGAAAGCAGCGCGCCAGACAGCGCAAATGGCGTGCCGCGCGCCGTACCCGTGCCCGCGAATCGGATGTCATTGGTCAGCACCGTGCCCGCCGCGCGAATCGTGCGCAGCGCGATATCGGCGGAGAGCTGGTATTTGGGGTCGCGGTAGCGAATCTGCGTCCCTTCCACCACGGCCTGGCGGATCAGCGGGATATCAAGCGGCTTGCCATCCAGCGCGAAGGTCCAGCTGTTGCGCTTGTGCGCCCGGTCCCATTGCAGGTCGATCTTACCCCCGTCCAGCTCAAGCCAGTTGAGCCGACGCTTGCCGAAAATGAAGCTGAAGGTGGCGATATTGGTATCGATGGTACGCGCTTCAAAAAAGTTGCGCGGGCCCGCCCAATCGGGGTTCGACACTGTCAACCCCTCGGCATAGAATTTGGCGTTGATGATGTTGAAATAAAACTGGAAATCACCGGCGACCCGCACCTGGCGCTGGCTCATCTGGCTGGCGATCCGCTCAAACGATCCCTTCAAAAAACGGCCTTTGGTGACGTACAGGATCACCCATGCCAGCACCGGCAGCGCGAGCACCGCCGCCACGATTTTTGCCACCCGCTTCGCCAGTCGCTTGCGACGCGCCGCAAGGGCCGCCGCGTCGGGTGCGGGGGGCGTGGCGGGGCCAGCCGGCAATAGCGGCGGTGAAACATCGGGATCATTCATCAGGCAATAACCGTGCGGGCTATCGTTCGTTCCCACGCCGCATGCGCCGGTGCCCGGTTGCCAAACGACAGGCCTTCGTCTAAGCGCCTCGTCTTTCCGCGAGTAAGAGGAACTGCCCGGCCGGTATGGGCTGCCGTGGCCGTTCATAAATCGTCGCGCAACAAGGAGACGAAAATGCCCAAACTCAAGACCAAGAGCGGCGTCAAAAAACGCTTCAAGCTCACGGCCACTGGTAAGCTCAAGCACGGCGTTGCCGGCAAGCGCCATCGGCTGATCAGCCACAACGGCAAGTATATTCGCCAAAATCGCGGCACCAAGGTCCTGTCAAAGGCCGACACCGCAACCGTGAAGGCCTGGGCGCCTTACGGTCTCGGTTGAGCTAGGAGATTTAGGAAATGGCACGCGTCAAACGGGGTGTAACCACCCGCGCAAAGCACAAGCGGATTCTGGAACAGGCGAAGGGCTATTATGGCCGTCGCAAGAACACGATCCGTATCGCCCGCCAGGCTGTTGAGAAGGCCGGGCAATATGCGTACCGCGATCGCAAGGTAAAGAAGCGCAGCTTCCGCGCCCTGTGGATTCAGCGCATCAACGCCGCAGTTCGCGCCGAGGGCATGACCTATGGCAACTTCATGCACGGGCTGAAGCTGGCCGGTGTCGAACTGGACCGGAAGGTCCTGGCCGATATCGCCCTGCACGAAGGCGCAGCGTTTAGCGGCATCATTGCGCAAGCAAAGGCGGCCCTGCCCCAGGCCGCCTGAGCGACCTGAGCGCACCGCCAACAAGGGGCGCGGGTGGATTGCCACCCGCGCCCTTGTTGTTATCGGCAACCATCACGACACTGGACGGGATAGCGATGACCACCGACCTCGATCAAATGCAGGCCGACATGCTG
>JBBQDD010000330.1:0-2536 GCA_038319335.1 Sphingomonadales bacterium | reverse complement strand
CGCGGTTCTCCAGGCCGAAGAAGTCACCGGCGAATCGCTGCCGCCCGCTCCAGCTGCGCGGCGGTGGCGCGTAGCGCGGCGACGTTTTCGCCATCGCTGGGCGGGGCTGCGGTGTCGAACGGGTTCAGCGTCAGGTCGAGCAGCAGCGACGCATCCTGCAGCAAGGCGATCTTGGCGGGCTGATCGGCGGGGATGAAGCTGTCGATCGAGATGGCCTGCGCCACTTCAGGCAGCGCGCTGGCACGATCAGCAATTTGGCGCGCGGCATCGGCGTCATCGGCCAGCACATAGATGGTGTTGGGCGTGCGCAGCGGATCACGCATCAAATCGGTGAGCGATCGATAGGCGGGGCCGTTCGGGTCGCGCAGATGCAGCGGGTTGAAATCAAACTGCACGAACGGCAGCAGCGCGATGCTGCCCAGCATCGACAGGCCAAAGGCCCACAACACGGTGCGGCGGTGCGCGTGGAGCCAGCGATCCACCGGCGCTGCCCCGGCGAAACCCATTTCGGCGCGCGGCTTGCCGGGCTTGAACAGCACCAGCAGCGCAGGCAGCAGCGTGATCGACAACACCAGCGCAATCACCATGCCCAGCCCGGCGATGATCCCCAATTCGGCGATGCCGACATAATCGGTGGGCAGGAACGCCCCGAACCCCAGAAAGATCGCGCCTGCCGCCAGCGCCAGCGGCGCGCCCAGCGCCACGGCGGCACGCTCCAGCGCCTGCGGGATCGCCGCACCCTCCAGCCGCTCGGCGTTGAACCGCACGCTTATCTGAATGCCGAAATCCACCCCCAGCCCGACAAACAGCGGAATGAAGGCGACCGAAATCAGGTTCAGCGTGCCCACCGCCGCCAGCCCGATTGCCGTCGTCATCACCAGCCCCGCCAGAATCGTGATCACGATCGCGGCAACGATTTTGGCGGAGCGGGTGGCGAGCCACAACGTCACCAGCATCGCCAGCGCCATCACCAGCCCGACAAAACCGATATTCTCCTCCAGCGTGGAAAATTCCTCATCGGCCAGCGGCACCTCACCGGTTACTTGCACAGATACACCGTGCGCAGCGTCCAGCTTCAGATCGGCAGCGGCGGCATAAATGGCGTTGACGGCCTTCTCGCCGGGCTTCAGCGCGCCGAAATCGAGCTTTGGCTGGGCCAGCACAAGCCGCCGCAACGGGGGTTGCTGACCCCCGCTATCCGCAAAAAGCAATTGCCATGAGAAAAACGCCGGGCGTCCCTGCGCGACATTGCCCAGCGCTTCGTCCAGCGCGCGGACCGGGCGATCGATATCGTCGAGCTTCGCCGATCCGCGCTCAACCCCCGTCAATATCGTGCCCAGCGCGCCCATGATGCCGCGCAGCGACGGATCGGCAGCCAGCGGCCCAAGCAAGGGTTGCGCTTCAATCAGCGATTTGGTGGTGCCGCGCACATCGGCGACCGAACCGAACATCACGCCCTGCCGCGCCAGCCAGTCACCCCCATCGGGGCGACGGACCGTCTTGAAATGGGCGGTATCGGCAGCAAGCCGTTCGGATAGCGCCGCGGCAGCGGCCTCCGCCAGTTCGGGCGTGCGCCCATCGATGACGGCAAGCGTGGTGTCGGTCAGCTGCGGAAATGCCGCATTCACCGCCGCCTCATTCTGTCGCCAGTCGACCTTGGGTGAAATCAGCGCGCCGGTATTGGTCGTCAGGGCAAATCGCGTGACGGCATAGCCAAGTGCCAGGATCGTCAGGGCAGCACAGAGCACCAGCAACAGCCGGGGGCGACGCGCGCTGATCGCGACGGCGTGAAAGATTGGCGACATGGCCATGGCAATCAGTCCCGCGCCCCGCCACCGATGAAATAGCGTAGTTTCAGCGTGATCACCTTGTCCTCGTTCAGCGGAAACTTCGCCTCTGCCCATTTCGGGGGCGCAAAGCGGATCGGCGCATCGTTGGAAAAGCCCACCCCCTCTTTCGGGATGCCGAACAGCGCGCGATCGACCTTGCCGTTGCTGTTTTCGTCATGCGACACCTGCGCGGCGTAGGTGCCGGGCGCAAGATTGGTGAACCGCACCGTCGTGGTGCCCGCCACTGTCGGTACATTGGCCTTGATCGGGCATGCCTTCAGGAATTCGGCCTGGCGGCAGATATCGACGTGCATCACGCCCTTGGCATTGCGCACGCCGGTTACCTGCACCTGTAACGTGATGGTGCCAGCCGGTTCAGGCGCCACGCGCGCGGAATGCGCCACGCCCACGCCAGCGATCAGCGCGCCCGCAACCGCCAGCACTTGCAGCCATTTCACGCCCGCGCATCCCCGGCGACGGTTTCTTCGTTCCAGCGTAGTGCTTTCAGGACGCTGTCGATGATGGCGTCGGCGTCGAGACCGGCCTGGGCGTACTGGATTTCGGGCTTGTCATGGTCCTGGAACGTGTCGGGCAGGCGCAGCGTGCGCAGCTTCAGCCCGGCGTCGATCAGCCCGGCGTCGCTGGCGAACGTCAGCACATGCGCGCCCAGCCCGCCGACCGCGTTCTCCTCGATCGTAATCGCCACT
>JBBQDD010000329.1:0-2554 GCA_038319335.1 Sphingomonadales bacterium | reverse complement strand
TCGTCAGCTTCAGTGTCTCGCCGGGGGTATCGCCCCTGGTTTCCAGCTCGCGGATCACCTTGCCGCGCGCCGTCACTTCCACGCGTTGCGCGCCGGGACGACCTCGCAGCGCCCGGTCCTGGCCGCGTTCAAGGCCATCCTTGCCGATCTTGAAGCCCGGAAAGATCAGCACCGGATCCTTCTGCTCCTTATACTGTTCGGGCGTCGGTGACCCGACATAGCCGAGCAGATGCGCGAACTGATCGGCATCGGGATAAACGCGGGCAAAGGCACGTACTGGTTGCAGGCCGGGAATATCGGCTACCTTGAGGTTGAGCGCTGCAAAGGCCGGCCAATCGAGCTGGCGGGCGATTTCCACCGGCATATATTTCGGCTGGATAGCAATGTCGGCGCGGATGCGGAGTTCATCATCCCAGCTGAGCGGCAGCACTTCACGGATGCGGGCCAGCAGGATATCCAGATCTTCGATCGCTTCGGGGATCAGCTCCAGCCGGTAATCGGGCTTGTTGAGCGCCAGCGGCTTGCCGGCGCGATCGACGATCCAGCCCCGACGCGGCGGGATAAGCCGGTTCTGGATACGGTTATTTTCCGATGCGAGGCGGTATTCCTCGCCTTCGAAGATCGACAGCCAACCCATCCGGCCGATCAGCGCGGTGCCCACCGCCGCCATGCCGCCGCCCAGCACGAATGCCCGGCGCGAAAAGCTTTGCTGGCGGCTCGATTCGCTGCTCATCGCAGCAGCGCCCATTCAAGAGGCCTGCTGCTCATCGCAGCAGGCCGGGCCCAAAGGCGCGGCGCTGGATGGCGGCGCACAGCCAGACGACCAGCGGATAGGCGATGATGCTGGTCGCCACCTGCCAGGCCAGCGGCAGCATCGGCACCGGCTGCCCCGCCAACGCCATCAATTGCGCGCTCAATACGGCAAAGGCGATGATCACCAGGCTGGCCATCCCCCAATCGAAATCATGGCCATGATGGCCGTACCGCGCCTCGAATACCCGCACAAAGGCGGCGGTGCCAGCGAACAGCGTGGCGTTGACGCCGATCGGCTGGGCAAACATCAGGTCGGCGACGATACCGAGCAGGAACGCCACCCAGGGCGGCATCAACCCGGGTTGGAATGTCGCCCAGATGAAAATGCCGAGCAGGCCAAGTTGCGGAAACACCGGTACCGGCAACAGCAATGGCGCAGTCATGATCCATAGCAAGCCAAGCACCGTCAGCGCTGGCACCGCGACTCGCCAATAGCTCAGCCAATACCGCCGGCGCTCGCGTGGGTTCATCAGGCGCAGCGGCGGCGCACCCCGCTCCACTACGAAAACTCGATCATGGCAGGCCCGCGGGTTTGGCAGGCTTTGGCTTGGCCGTCACGCGCTGCGCCTCCACCGGCACCGGCACTGCCGATGTGGCGACCACGGGCTCGGGGGGTAGCGCCAGCCACGCCGCCTCGATGGTGACAAAGGCGGCGCCAAGCGGCGTCGTGGCGGGGCGAACCTGCGGCGGCTCCACGCCGGCGGCGATGATATTGCCAACCGGGATACCGGGCGGGAAAATGCCGCCATCGCCCGATGTCACCAGTCGGTCGCCGGCCCGCAGCGGTTCTTCGGGCCCCACCCGATCGCGCAGCGTCAGCGCCGGGCGATTGCTGCCGACCACCAGCCCGGCCTGACCGGTGCGCTGCACGATGATGGGGATGCGGCTGGCGGGATCGGTGAGCAGCAGCACGCGGGTGGCATGGTTGCCGACTTCGATGGTGCGGCCGATCAGGCCATCGGCAGCCATCACCGGCATGCCGACGCCGACTCCATCGCGGGTGCCGGCCGACAGCATCGCGGTGCGCACCAGCGACCCTGAGGTGGCGGCAACGATGCGGGTGGTGACGATCGGCGTGCGACCGGGTTCGCGCACGTTCATCACACGCTGCAGCTGTTTCAGCGCCACCTGGTCGGCGGCGGCGTTTTGCAGCGCCGCCTTGGCCGTGGCGAGCTCGCTATTCAGCTGGCGGCTGCGATCGACCGCGCCGAGATAATCCCCGGCCCAGCCCAACGCCCGCGCGCCGCCATCGAAGGGCAGCCGCACCACGCTCCACACCGGGGTGACGATATCGAGCATGGCGCCGCGCATCCGCGCCCCGGCATCGGGGTTTACCCGCGCAACCAGCAGCAACAGCAGCCCGGTAGCGATCACCGCGCCCGACACGACCGCGCCCACGAGCGCGAGGTTCTGCTCGCGGCGCATGGCGCTCGACCTGCGGGGAGCGGGCGTCCAGTCCATCCTTCGTCCTACCGGGCCGCCACGCTGCCCGCCTCAATCAAGCTGTGGTCAGCACACCGCGGTACATCGGATCTTCGAGCGCGCGCCCGGTCCCGATAGCAACGCAGGTCAGCGGATCATCGGCGACGGTCACCGGCAGCCCGGTGGCTTCGCGCAGCACCACGTCCATATTCTGCAGCAATGCGCCGCCGCCGGTCAGCACGATGCCCTGATCGACGATATCGGCAGCAAGTTCGGGCTGGGTATTTTCCAGCGCGGTGCGCACGCCTTCGATGATAGT
>JBBQDD010000328.1:0-2556 GCA_038319335.1 Sphingomonadales bacterium | reverse complement strand
CCGCATTGTTGGTGATCGCGGGAAGGCTGTTGATCGGGGGAGGATTGGCCATGCCGCCATGCTGCGCTGCGGCAGGGGCGGGGTCAACTGGCCTTGGTGCAGGAATCGCTGTCGGGCGCGGGGGCTGTGCCGGGCGAAGGGCCGGTTCCCGCGCCCCGCACCGCTGGCCGGGCGCGCCCCATGGTCCAGTTGCCCTGCAGGCGAATTTGCGGATTGGGCACGCACCAGATCTCGCCGGTATCATCAATCGCGGTCACCCAGATCAGGTTATGTTCCTGCCCGTAATCAATCACGGCAAAGGCAAAAC
Organism: Sphingomonadales bacterium; assembly: GCA_038319335.1. Taxonomy (GTDB): domain Bacteria; phylum Pseudomonadota; class Alphaproteobacteria; order Sphingomonadales; family Sphingomonadaceae; genus Sphingomonas. The sequence goes on along the minus strand of JBBQDD010000328.1, from coordinate 2,249 downwards.
CCGGCCCCTTGTCAATGACATGGACGGGAATGGTGGGGTCGAGCTGTTGAAATGCCATGGCACGAAAAGCGCACCAAATGGGCTTTGGTTCCGCGCCGATCAGGGCTCCAGCTCGACATCCCAGTAAAGCCAGTCGTGCCAGGTATCGTGAAGATAGCTGGGCGGCAACGCCGTGCTTGCCCCCTCGATCGAACAGGGGCGACTGGGGGACGGCCGGATTATGCTGAATCTGACCATCGCCTTTTGAAAGCCCATTTAATCTTCGAACGACTTGATGGTCGCTGCGACCCCGGAGTCGACCGGCGTCCCATCAGACCAAAAGCGCTGTTTCCACTTGGTGGCATCGACCGCATAGGGCCGGTCCCACTGGAAGCGCATCTCGCCCATTTCGCGCAGGAAGGGCACGAACAGCGCCAGCGTTTTCCGGACGATGGTCGGCAATGCCTGCAGGCGCAGCTTCACCGCGGCGTGACGCGCGCCCAGTTCCAGAATCTGCCGGCTGGTCATCGTCGGCGCGCAGGGCATGTGCCACGCTTGGTCGAACGCGTCGTCGGTCGCATCGAGCAACGTCACCATCGCCCGGCCGATATCGGGCACATAGGCATAATCGTGCGGCTGATCGGGCGAGAAGCTGAACATTGCCGCCTTGCCCCTGGCGATTGCGGCCAGCCCGGTTTCGCCAATGTGGGACAGCAGGACGCCGGGACCGTAAAAATCGGGTGCGCGAAGGGCGGCGACCTTCACGCGGGGATCATCCTGCCACATCCGGGTAATAGCGGCGCGCGCGGCCGGTTTGCGCCCTTTTTGCGTCAGCGCCATCGTCTCGATCAGCGGCGCGCGCTGGGCACCGTACATGTAAAGATTGTCGAAAAAAACCATACGGGCACCCGCCGCCCCACAGCCATCGAGCAGATTCCGCATCGCCACCGGCCAGCGGCTTTCCCAAACCTTGCCGGTATATTCAAAGCCGATCGCAACGCCGACCTGGGCAGCACCGCTGATGGCAGCGCGGACGGAATCGGCATCCAGTACGTCACATGATGTAAAGGCAACGCCGGCTGGCAGGTCTGCCGGGCGGCTTCGCTGGGCAACGCGCACGCGCCTGCCCTGTGCGCATAACAGCGCAACGGTCGCCCGGCCAACGGGGCCATAACCGACAATCAGAATGTCCTTGGCAGGGTCACTGTGCGTCATGTTGGTGTCGGTCATCGTCTGTCTCCTGGTGATGACCTGGATGTAGGCGACGGTTGATCATGAGTGAAATGCAAGATTATTATATCAGCCATGCACGAAAAGCATCTTAGAGCGGTTGACCTAAACCTGTTGCCGGTGCTGGAGGCGCTGCTCCGCCACCGCAACGCCACTCGCGCCGGGGCGGAGGTGGGGCTAAGCCAGCCTGCCATGAGCCGCGCGCTGGGGCGGCTGCGGCATTTGCTGGACGATCCCCTGCTGGTGCGCGGCCCGCGCGGCACGATGCTGTCGCCGCGGGCCGAAGGATTGCGCCAGCCGCTAGCCGCACTGCTGGGTGAGATGCGCATGCTGTTGACGGAACCGCCGTTCGATCCCGCTGGCGAACGCCGCACGCTCCGGCTGGCGATGACGGATGCGCAGGCCGAACTGTTGCTGGCCCCGCTGGTGCGGCGCGTCGCGGCGACGGCACCCGGGGTGATCGTCGAATGGGTGCCGATCGGCCCGGGCCTGCCCGAACGGATGCAGTCGGGCGATATCGATATCACCCTGGCGCTGGACAGCACGGCCTTGCCGCGCGGTGCGGAATCCCAACCGCTGATGCGCGATCGCCTTGCCGTCGTGGTGCGCCGGGGCCACCCGTGCGGCGGGGCATGGGCGATGGCGGATTACGCCCGCTACCCCAGCGTGGTGGTGTCGCTGCTGGGGGATCACGCGTCTGAAATTGATGCAGAGCTGGCCGCCGCCGGGCTGGAGCGGGCAATAACCGCGATCGTCCCGACATTTCGTGCAGCGGCGGAAATTGCTGCCGCTACCGATAGCGTGACGACTATTTCACGCGCATTCGCCGCAGGGCTTGCCGAGCCGCTTGGGCTGATGCTGATCGAGCCACCGCTGGCCCAGATAACGCTTGGCGTGGTCGCAGTGTGGGCGCGGTATCGCGGTGCCGATCCTGCGCTTGGCTGGCTGCGCGGGCTGCTGCGCGATGTGGCCGCAGAGCCGGATGCTCAGGGCTCCAGCTCGACATCCCAGTAAAGCCAGTCGTGCCAGGTATCGTGCAG
>JBBQDD010000327.1:0-2576 GCA_038319335.1 Sphingomonadales bacterium | reverse complement strand
CCATCGCACCCAGATCACGACCGCTGGCAGCCTGCTGCTGCTGACCACCGCGGGTGGCCGCAATCGCAATCGCTTCGCAGTACAGGCGGATCGCCCGGCTTGCGTCATCATTGGCGGGAACCGGGAATGCGATTCCGTCGGGCGAGACGTTTGAATCGAGGATCGCGACGACCGGAATGCCCAGCGTATTGGCCTCCTTGATCGCCAGCTCTTCCTTGTTCGCGTCGATGACGAACATCACGTCGGGAATGCCGCCCATGTCGCGGATGCCGCCCAGCGACAGGTCCAGCTTGTCCTTTTCGCGGGTCAGCTGCAGGACTTCCTTCTTGGTCAAGCCGGTGGTGTCGCCCGACAGCTGCTCTTCCAGCGTCTTCAGGCGCTTGATCGACCCCGAGATGGTCTTCCAGTTGGTGAGCATGCCGCCCAGCCAGCGATGGTTGACGAAATGCTGGCCGGAACGGCGCGCGGCATCTGCCACGGGCTCCTGCGCCTGGCGCTTGGTGCCGACGAAAAGCACCTTGCCTCCCGACGCGGTCGATGCCGCAACAAACTCAAGCGCGCGTGCAAACAACGGCACGGTCTGGCTGAGATCAAGGATGTGGACGCCGTTACGGTCGCCAAAGATGTAGGGCTTCATCTTCGGGTTCCAGCGATGAGTCTGGTGACCGAAATGCGCGCCTGTTTCGAGCAATTGCTGCATGGTGACGACTGGTGCCGCCATAGGTATTTCCTTTCCGGTTTGTCCTCTGGGAAGCAAATATCCGATCGAGCAGAGCCAGATCGAACACCGGTGATGTGCGCTTCCCATGCGGGGTTGAGGCGCGGCGCTTAGCCGAGGAGGGCGATCGAATCAAGAGTTGACGTTGGAACAAGGAAAGAACATAAGGGGATTGTAGAGTGTACAAGGAACCGAAAAGCTGGGCGATGTGTTGAAAAGTCCAGGCTTTGAAACCTCTTGGAGTGGTTTGATGATGATTGCCCTGTTCAGCCTCGCCCTTTTCGCTGCTGCGCTATTTGCTGTGATGGCCGTGATGGCGGTGACGTTGTTGCCCGCGATGCCGCGAATCATCGCTTTGCTGCGCGACGGTTCGGTTCCGGTGTCCGACGCCCGGTTTGCGCCTTACGCTGGTGCACCACGCCGCCCGGGCAGGCCTGTCAGCTTTGCGGTGGCTGCCCGGCCACAGGGGACACCGGCGATGACACTGCGCGCTGCCGCTTGATCCGGGCATAGCTGCGCATGCTGAGCGGCATTGACGTGAGATAGACGGCGCTGATCAGCGTCAGCGTGTGCCAGGGTGCCGATACCAAAGCCGCGCCGACCAGCACGACGACAGCGATCGCCTCAAAACGGATCGAGCTGCGCAACCGGAGCGACGACCAGCTGAACGTGGCGATGCTCGACACCATCAGCACCGCGACAAACGCAATCCACGGCGCGACAATCCAGGCGGATCGAAACACCGCCTCCCCCGTCCAGAACCACAGATATAATGGTAGCATCGCCAGCCCGGCCCCGGCGGGCGCGGGTATGCCGGTAAGGAAACCGGCCGATTTATGCGGCTGATCAGTGGTGTCGATCGCGGCATTGAACCGGGCGAGCCGGAGCGCGCAGAACACCGCAAATACCAGCGCGCACAGCCACCCAAGCTGCGGCAGATCGTGCAGCGACCATAGATACAGGATCAGCCCGGGCGACACGCCGAACGAAATCGCGTCTGACAGCGAATCGAGCTCGGCACCGAATCGGCTTTCCCCGCGCACCATCCGCGCGATTCGGCCATCAAGCCCATCCAGCACACCGGCGATCATGATCATCGTCACTGCCAGCTGCCAATCAGCCGAAATCGCAAAACGAATGCCAGTCAGTCCCGAACATAGCGCAAGCGCGGTAACGGCATTGGGGGCTACCGCGCGCAGAGGCAGTCCCCGCATCGGCCGGCGCGGCAAACTGTTCACGCAGCGACCATGAAGTGCCCGCCAGCAATCACTGCGCAACCCCGGCGGGGGTCGTGCCACCGATCCGGCCCAGGATCGTTTCACCCGCCACGCTGCGCTGGCCCAGGATCACCTGGCACGCCGCATCATCGGGCAGATACACATCAACGCGGCTGCCAAACCTGATCAGCCCGATCCGCTGGCCGGACGCGACCATATCGCCAGCCTTGACGAACCCGACGATCCGCCGCGCAATCAGCCCTGCAATCTGCGTAAACCCGATCTTGCGACCATCGCGCCCCTCAACCAGAATATGCTGCCGCTCATTCTCATCACTCGCCTTGTCGAGATCGGCGTTCAGGAATTTGCCTGAAATATAGATGACTTGCCGGATAGTGCCCGCAATCGGTGTGCGGTTGATATGCACATCGAACACGCTCATGAAAATCGACACGCGCACCAGCGGCGCGCTGCCCAGCGCGCCATCCCCGGCAAGCTCGGGCGGCACGGGCATCCGCTGGATCATCGTCACCAGCCCATCGGCAGGCGCGATGATCAGGTCGTCGCCCTGCGGCGTCACGCGCACCGGATCGCGAAAGAACAATGCGACCCACAACGTCAGGCCGATCAGCGGCCAGGTC
>JBBQDD010000326.1:0-2645 GCA_038319335.1 Sphingomonadales bacterium | reverse complement strand
GTGGACAGCTAGACGGGGCGCTATGGCCGTTTTTGATGCCCTTCCTGCGGCATATGCCGATCACCTTCGTCGCGACCGGCGGCGATCGGTGCATACGGTGCGTGCCTATCAGGCGACGGCTGAGCGGTTGATGGCCTTTCTGGCGGGGCATTGGGGGGCGGCGATTGATCCGCCCGCGCTTGCCCGTGTTTCCACCGCTGATCTGCGCGCATTCCTGGCGGTGCGCCGGGCGGAGGGGCTGGGCAATGCATCGGCCGCGCGGGAACTGTCGGCGGTGCGTGGCTTCCTGAAGTTTGCCAGCACCGGGCAGGTGGCGCCAACGTTAAAGGGGCCCCGCGTCAAAAAAGGCGTGCCGCGCCCCATCTCCCCCGACGAAGCCGTCGCGCTGGCGGAGGATGTGGCCGAAAGCGCCGCCGAACCCTGGATCGCTGCGCGCAACTGGGCAGTGCTGATGCTGCTCTACGGCGCGGGCTTGCGGATTGGCGAGGCGGTGGGGCTGACGGGCGCGATCCTGCCGCTGGGGGAGGCGATGCCGGTAACCGGCAAGCGCGACAAGACCCGCATCGTGCCCCTGCTGCCGCAAGTGCGGGCCGCGATTGAGGATTATGCGCGGCTGACCCCCTGGCCGGTCGATCGCGCCGCGCCGCTGTTTCGCGGGGCAAAGGGCGGGCCGCTGTCGCCAGCGATCATCCGCCGATCTGTGCAGGCCGCGCGCACCCGGCTGGGCCTGAGCGAACGCACCACGCCCCACGCGCTGCGCCATTCGTTCGCAACGCACCTGCTGGGGCGCGGCGCTGATCTGCGGTCGTTGCAGGAACTGCTGGGCCATGCCAGTTTAAGCTCAACGCAAATCTACACCCAGGTCGATGCCGCGCATCTGATGGATGTCTACCGAAACGCGCATCCCCGGGCTTAGGCTTGCCATAGCAATCGCAACCTAAACCCGTTCGTGTCGAGCGAAGTCGAGACACATGGCCAAGGTGCAGCTTTCGTTGCCCGCCGCTCAACTGCGCTCGGGACGAGCGGTTGTTTGGGGAGGTGGCTCAGCCGCTCACCCTTTCACCCACTCGCCCGCCACCGCACCACGCGCCACGCATAGGCGATCAATGCCAGCACCAGCAGCACCGTGGCCGCCGGCCCCAGATACCGGTCAAGCGTATGGAATCGCGAGCCGAGCCAATATCCCGCGCCGACCAGCACCGCGTTCCACACCGTAATCCCCGCAGTTGACCACAGCAGGAACCGCCCGCGCGGCATGCGCGCCAGCCCGGCGGGGATCGACACGACAGTGCGGCCAATCGGCATGAAGCGGAAAATGAACACCACCCACTGGCCGTGCTTGACGAAAAACCGCTGGAGCCATTCCACATCGCGCCATTCGACCGTCAGCCAGCGGCCATAACGATCGATGAAGGGGCGAAACCGCTCATGCCCCAGCCGGTAGCCGATTTCATACCAGAACAAGTTGCCAATCAGGCTGCCCGCCGTGCCCGCGATCATCAGCGGCACGACGTGCATCTGGCCTTGCGCCACCGCAATCCCGCCCAGCCCCATCACCACTTCAGACGGCACGGGCGGAATCACGTTTTCCAGCACCATCAGCAGGAAGATGCCCAGATAGCCGCCGCTATTGATCAGGTTGAGGAAAAACGCGGTCATGCCGGGCGATCGGTGCTGGCGGGGCCTAAGCCGTCGCCGCGACCCTGGCTTCGATCGCGTCCCAGATCATGCCCGCCACATCCGTTCCGTCAAACGCCTCAATCGCGACGATGCCGGTGGGGGAGGTGACGTTGATCTCGGTCAGCCATTTCCCGCCAATCACATCGATGCCGACAAACAGCAGCCCGCGCTTTTTCAGTTCCGGCCCCAGCACCGCGCAAATCTCAAGCTCCTCCGGCGTCAGTTCGGTTTTCACTGCCGATCCGCCAACTGCCAGGTTGGAGCGGATTTCGCCCTCGCCCGGCAACCGGTTGATCGCGCCTGCCACCACGCCGTCGACCAGCACGATGCGCTTGTCGCCCTTGGCCACGTCGGGCAGGAACGCCTGCACCATGTGCGGCTCGCGCCACGCGGTGTTGAACACCTCGACCAGCGCAGACAGGTTCGCGCCGTCTGCCCCCACCTTGAAGATGGCCTTGCCGCCATTGCCGTGGAGCGGCTTGATGACGATCTCGCCGTGCTGCGCCAGGAACTTGCGCGCCTCATCCAGGCTGCGGGTGACGAGCGTCGGCGGCATGAACCGTGCGTAATCGAGCACAAAGACTTTTTCGGGCGCGTTGCGGACGCTGGCGGGATCATTCACCACTAGCGTGCGGTGGGCGATCCGCTCCAGCAGGTGGGTCGCGGTGATATAACCCAGGTCGAACGGCGGATCCTGCCGCATCAGCACCACATCGACCTGCTCGCCCAGATCGAGCCGGGTCGGCTCGCCGAAGGTGAAGTGGTTACCCTGCTGACGCTGAACGGTAACGGGGTGGGCATGGGTCCACACATGGCCGTCGGCATAGTTCAGGTCTTCGGCGGTATAGTGAAACAGCCGGTGCCCCCGCGCCTGCGCCGCCAGCATCAGCGCGAATGTCGAATCACCCGCGATGTTGATGCTGTCGAGCGGGTCCATCTGGACGGCGACGGTAAGGGTCATTGGG
>JBBQDD010000325.1:0-2697 GCA_038319335.1 Sphingomonadales bacterium | reverse complement strand
GACCATCGGGATGGTTGAGCTGGCCACCGCGATGATGGTCGCGAGGTTTGCCCGCATCACACGCAGTACGCCTTTTGGTTCTGCGACCACGAATTCATCGAGCGAGTGGAAGCGCGCGGCAAGAAAGCCGGAACCCAGCGTCACCGCCGGTCGACCGATGCTCATCGGCAGATTGGAGTCGCTCGAATCGAAGGTGAAGCGCGGCTTGATCCCCTCTTCGGCCAGCGAACTGGCGGCAATCTGCACCAGTCGCTCGCTCGGGTCGGTGCGCCCAACGGGCCGGTCGCCCATCAATTCGACCTTGGCCGTCACCTTGCCGAATTTGGCCCGGGCCACTTCCGCTGCCGCCGCCTTCTCCGGCAGCAAGTTGAAGGCAGCGTCCAGTGCTTGCAGCGCCTCCACGCCTTGTGACCGAAGGTCGATTTCAGCCGACACGGTTTCGGGTATCGAGTTGACCGATACCCCGCCCTCCACCACGCCGACGCTGAAGGTCGTGCGCGGTGTTTCGGGCACCTGCAGCGCGCCAACATCGACCAACAGGCGCCCAAGCGCATAGGCCGGATTTGCGGAACCGAAGCTCAGGAAGCTATGCCCGCCCGGCCCCTTGAACGTCACGCGGTAGCGCTTTGATCCCACGCCGCCATTGGTCACCCGGTCCGATCCGGGTTCCAGCGCGATGAACGCGCCGATCCGGGCAGCGAACGGCCCGTCCGTGAACAGATGCCGCATGCCGCGCAGATTGCCCGGCCCTTCCTCCCCCACATTGGCGACGAAGATGATGTCCGCCTGCGTCCGCACCCCACCCGCATCCATCGCGCGTACCGTGGCGAGCAGACTGGCAAGGCTGGCGCTATTGTCGCCCACGCCCGGCGCGGTCAGCTTGTTGCCGTCGCGCTTCACCTTCACGTTTGTGCCGGCGGGAAACACCGTGTCCATATGCGCGGCCACCGCCAGCGCCGGTCCCCGCCCGCGCCCTTTGCGAATGCCATAGACGTTGCCGGCCGCATCGCGCTGCACGTCCGCCAGCCCGTTTTCCCGGAACAGGCGCATCATCAGGGCGCCGCGCGCATCTTCCTTGAAGGGCGGTGCTGGCACTTCGGTGATCAGGATCGTCTCTGCAATCAGCCGCTCCCAGTCCTTTTCCAGCAGCGCTGCGGCGGTCTGGAACGGCGTTGACTGCCGGATCTGGCGGACCTGCTTGGCATGGACCGGCAGGATCGCGGCTGGGCGCAACTCGGGCGGATCAATGCCCGGCACGAACTGCGCCGCTGCGGGCATGGCGATCGCTGCCCATGCCGATGCCGCGACCAATGCCAAAACCAGCCTCATTTGGGGGCGTCCTTCGGCTTGTCAGCACCTATGCTCGACAGCAGGGGCGCTGCTGCGGCAGGCGACAGGAAGCGGATCGGCTGCGACACAGCACAGGCAAGGTCGGGCTGCCGCTGCGGATCAGCGTAGAAGGCACGCATCACCTGCTTTGCGCACGCGCTGGACCCGGTCGGCGTGTGTCCGTGACCCGGGATGGTGACGAAAAAGCCGCGCGAAAAAATGCGCGCGGCTTTCTGCGATACCGGGCGCGGCGTGATCGGATCGAGCTCGCCTGCCATGATCAGCGTCGGAACCATGCTCCGCCGGGGTGCCCGTGCTGCGCGATCCTCATTGGGCAGGCCAAGCGCCGGGCAGACGGCGGCATATTCGGACGTCAGCGGAAATGCGCCGATCTGTTCCGGCGTCAGGTTGCCGGGCACCCCGCGCCCCTGGCAATCGATTGCCCAGTGCGCGCCGTACGCATGGCTCAGCACGCCGCCGCTCAGCGCCCCTGCGAGCTGGCCAACGATGCGGCCATCGCGCGCCGCAATGCGCGAAATCACGAACGGGGCCAGCGCGATCGTATCAGGGCCGTAGAGCAGCCGGTGGACGGCCATCACGAAATCCTGCTGATTGAGCGCAAAGCCTCTGTTCGGCGACCACAGCGGATCGGCAAGCCCCGCCAGCGCGGTGCTAAACGTCTGCGCGAGATCGGGGTAATCTGCCGCGCAGGCCGGGTCTGCCGCACACCGCCCGACAAGCTTGTCCAACGCATAGTTGAAATTCTCGCCTCCCCGGCTGCGCCACTGCGGGTCCATCGGTGACACCGAATCGAGCACAAGGCTGCGGATGCTGGCGGGGCTGATCCGCGCATATGCCATCGCGATGGTGGTGCCGTAAGATACCGACAGGATGTTCCACTGGCGCACGCCCAGCGCGCGCCTGACGGCATCGAGATCGAACGCCAAGTTGCTGGTGCGATAATCCGCCAGGGTGATGCCGTTTGCTTCGGCCTGTACGCGGCACGCCGCCGCCGCGCTTGCCTTGCGCGTGGACTGCTGGGCCAGCGTCAGATCATCGGCGGATGTCTTGGCAACCTCTGCGGCCAGCGAAGGGCAGAACTCACCCGATCCCCAGGAACCACGCGGATCGACCAGGATCAGGTCGCGCCGCGCCCGCATCGGATCATCGAACCAGCGCACCGGATTACGCACGGCGCTGCTGCCGGGGCCACCAGGAATGAACAGGACGGGGTCGTCCAGCCTGTCGGGCCCGGTGGCGGCCAGCACGACCACCTTCAGCGTAATCTCGCCGCGATCGGGGTTGCGTCCGGCGGGCACGCGCACCGTGCCGCATCGATGTGACCCGAGGCGGGGCCCAGATCCGGTA
>JBBQDD010000324.1:0-2705 GCA_038319335.1 Sphingomonadales bacterium | reverse complement strand
CAACCCATGCGGCGCTGCGGGCCCTTGCCGTTCGGGGTGCTGGTTGCGAAGACGCGGTGTCGACGCAGCGGAGGGGCCGTAAGCGAGACATTCGCCGGCATCGCGCATGTGATGCCAGCAATCAGATCGCCGGGGATTCATGGTAAAGAAGACGACGATTACGATTGCGGACCGCATTGCGCAGGTCCGGAGCCAGTTCAAGACGCGCGATTTCATCTTCCATGATGGTCGCGATCTTCGTCGGTTCAGCATCGGGGGCAACACGCAGGCAGCCCTGGCAGGGATAGCGGGCGTGACGCTGTGTTTTTCGGCTTATGGCGTGGCCAATGCCGCCGTTACCGCAGTGCAGCTCAGCGGCGTGCTCCAGACGCCCGCATCGCCAGAAGTGAAAGTTGCACAGCTGCAGGACAAGCTGGTTACGATGCAGGCCAATCTGGCCGCCGTGAAGCACGCTGCAGAAGTCCATGCCAATCGGGTCGAACAGCGCCAGGCGCTGATCACGGCGGTGCTGGAGGGCAAGAAGGCCGGCAAGATCGTGCTGGGCAGCGAAACGATCGATCCTGAAACCGCAGCGATTGCCGCTGATGTCGTGGCCCCCTTCAAGCGCGTCGAGCAGCGCCAGCTGTCGATGGCCGCCAAGGCGAAGCAGCTGGTTGACCAGCGTTATGCGGTTGCCGCCAACCATGTTCGCAAGTTGGGCATTGCGCCAGAACGTTTCGTGCCGAGCCGCCTGGCAATGGGCGGCCCCTATGAGCCTGTGGAAGCCGGTGCCGCAGAGCCTGATGCGCAGGCCGATCTGCAGTTCCGGTCGCTGTTCATGACCTGGAAGAAGCTGGATTCGCTGGAACGCGGTGTGATCGCCATTCCGTCAACCCAGCCGGTTCAGCATGTCAGCTTCACCAGCAATTTCGGTATTCGTAACGATCCGTTCCGCGGCACCGCAGCGATGCATGCTGGCGTGGACATTCCGGGTGCGATCGGCACGCCTGTCTATGCCACGGCCGATGGCATCGTCTCACGGTCTGAACGCGCCGGCGGCTATGGCAATCTGATCGAAGTGGATCATGGCCGCGGCATCGCCACGCGCTATGGCCATTTGTCGAAGATCATGGTCGGCCCCAACACCCGCGTCGTGCGCGGCCAGCTGATTGCGTTGATGGGATCGACTGGTCGCTCGACGGGCAGCCACCTTCATTACGAAGTCCGCATCGATGGCCATGCCGTCAACCCGATGCCGTTCATGCAATCCGCGGATTTCCTGCGCTCGGTGCAGGATCGCGGGCTGACGGCAACGGGCGGCATTGGCGGACCGCGCATCAGCAAGTAAGTTTTGCGCTGGTCGGCACGCGGTTGCCCTGGCCTCGTCAAGCGCCTATCTGTGGCGGATGACGATGACCCAGACGACCGACGTGACGATCACCGCCGCTGCCGCCGCGCGGGTGGCAGCAATCGCCGCCAAACAGGGCAAGCCGGCCATCCTGCGCCTCGCAGTGGATGGCGGTGGCTGCTCCGGGTTCCAGTACAAGTTCGGCATGGCGGATGACGTCGCCGCTGATGACAGCGTTGCCGAATGCGACGGGGTGAAACTGGTGGTCGATTCGATCAGCCTCGACCTCGTTCGCGGCTGCTCGGTAGATTTCGTGGAGACGCTGGGCGGCACGGCTTTCCGGGTGGAAAACCCGCAGGCAGCATCCGGATGTGGCTGCGGATCGAGCTTCGCGGTCTGATCCGCGTGGCGCGCGCTTTTTCATGAAAATCGTTACCTATAACGTCAACGGCATCAAGGCGCGGCTGCCCAGGCTGATCGAGTATCTGGCCGAGGAATCGCCGGACATCGTTTGCCTGCAGGAACTGAAATCCAGCGACGAGACTTTCCCCGAAGCCGATATCCGTGCGGCTGGTTATGGCGCGCTATGGCATGGGCAAAAGGCGTTCAACGGGGTTGCGGTGCTCGCCAAGGGCGTTGATCCGGTCGAGCGGCAGCGTGGGCTGGCGGGCGAGCCGGAGGACGAGCACAGCCGTTATCTTGAGGCAGCGGTCAACGGCATCGTCATTGCGTCAATCTATCTGCCCAATGGCAACCCCCAGCCCGGGCCGAAATTCGATTACAAATTGCGCTGGATCGATCGTCTGGCCGCGCGCGCCCGCGCGCTGTTGGCCGAGGAGCATCCGGTGGTGCTGGCGGGCGACTACAACGTCATTCCCAATGATGATGATACTTATTCGGTGGCGGCGATGGCGCAAGATGCGCTGATGCAGCCAGAAAGCCGCGCCGGTTTTCGTGGGCTCGTGGCGCAGGGGTGGACTGATGCGCTGCGCACACGGCACCCGCGCGGTGGAGTGTGGACTTTCTGGGACTACCAGGCGGGAGCATGGCAGCGCGATGCTGGTTTTCGCATCGATCATCTGCTGCTGAGCCCTCAAGCGGCGGATCGCCTGTTCGATGCTGGCGTCGACAAGGCGCATCGCGGTCGCGACAAGGCAAGCGACCATGCGCCAACCTGGGCAACGCTCGCGACCCGCTGACGCGGTTACGATCAGGGAAGTGGGACGATCAGGGGCGTGTGATGATGGATTTCGCCAACTTTTGGTAATGGGTGCGAACTGTAAGTGTATTGGTGTTACAATACAATGACTCGCAATCCTCCAAGTTATTAAAAAATAAAGACAATGTTATCTGGCATGGTTGATGCAAAGCATTGGAT
>JBBQDD010000323.1:0-2717 GCA_038319335.1 Sphingomonadales bacterium | reverse complement strand
TCACCGTCTCGACGCGCTGATAGCCATTGGCCTGGAGCAGCCCGGCCAGCTTGTCGCGCCCGATCCGCTCGCCGGGGCGCAGCGTCGCGACCAGCTGGCGAACCCGAAACGGCGTCAGCGTGCGCTGCGCGGCGGCATTGGCGGTGGTGACGAGCAGCTGCGGCCCTTTGCGCGGTTGTTGCAGCCGGTGGAGCGCCGCCACGCGCTCTGCCATCACCCGCAATGTGGGCGAGGCGCGATCATAGGGCAGGCAATCCCAGGCAGGAAAGCTGATCGTCTCCAGATCGGGCGCGAAATAATGCGCGGCGCTGGCGATGGCACGCATTTCCGCCTCGTCAGCGGCGATGAAAACCGCGCGTGGCGTCGATGCCCGGGCGAGATCGGCGAGCAGCCAGGGCAGGAAGCCGGTGGGCACGCCTGCGAGGGTAAGCGGGGTGCGGGCGGAGAGGATGGTGGAGAGGTTGGGCATCTAGGGTCCTAAAGCCCTCTCCCCACAGGGGAGAAGGTTGGGTGAGGGGCGGTTCCAGGCGACGCGCTGCTTGGCGGCCCTTCACCCCGACCCTCTCCCCGCAGGGGAGAGGGTGTCAGTTCAACTCAGCGTCGGCACGTAATTCAGCGTTTTCAGCGCCGCCAGGATCGACCCGGCATAGCGCGCCGGCGCCACATCGGTGCCCATCGCCCAGGCCATGATATCGACATCCTGTTCCTCCAGCAGCGCCTCAAACAGGGTCATTTCGTCATCCGACCAGCCCGTGCCGTGCGCGTCGAAGAATCCGCCGATCAGCAGGTCAGCCTCCTTCGTGCCGCGGTGGTGCGCGCGGAAGTGCAGGCGTTTCAGGCGGGTGGCGCGGTCCATATCTCTTCCAACGGCGATTGGCCGACGGCGCTTTGCGCGCGCCGTCAGCTAGGGGTAGGACCCGTCAGATAGCCATGCGACCACAAATCCTCAATCCACTGTTCACAGAAGTTACCGCGCTGAAGGGTGTGGGGCCCGCGCTGGCGAAACCGCTGGAGCGGCTGGGGCTGTCGCGCGTGCTGGATGTGGCGTTCCATTTGCCGACCGGCTGGATTGACCGCGTGCCGCGTGACGAACTCGACATGGCCGATGCCGGGCGCACGATTGCGATTACGCTGACGGCGCAATCCTACCGGTCAAGCGCCGGGCGGGGGCCAACGCGGGCGCAGGCGACCGATGCGGCGGGAAATTATGTCAGCCTTGTTTATTTCGGCGGCAATTCGGGCTGGGTGAAAAAACTGATGCCGCTGGGCGAGCCGCGCCGCGTATCGGGTCGGCTGGAGATGTATGGCCAGGAATTGCAGATCGTGCACCCTGATTACGTCCTGCCGCTGGACGAGGCGGGGGACACGCCGGAGCGGGAGGCGATCTATCCGCTATCGGAAGGGATGACGGCGCGTCGGATGGGCCAGCTGGCAGCGCAGGCGGTGGAGCGCGCGCCTGATCTGGCGGAATGGATTGAACCGGGGTTGCTCGCCAAACGGGGTTGGCCCGGCTGGCGTGAGGCGCTGGCCCGCATTCATGCCGACCCCGCTGATGCCCCCGCCCGGGCCCGGCTCGCCTATGATGAGCTGTTCGCCAATCAGCTGGCGCTCACGCTGGTGCGGGCATCGTCGCGGGCACGCAAAGGGCGGGCGTTGATTGGCGACGGGCGGCTGCGCGCGATGCTGCGGCTGCCCTATGCCCCCACCGGGGCGCAATCCCGATCGATTGCGGAGATTGAGGGCGATTTGCGCCAGTCGCAACCGATGCTCCGCCTGCTGCAGGGCGATGTCGGGTCCGGCAAGACGCTGGTGGCGTTGATGGCGCTGCTGGTGGCGGTGGAGGCGGGCGCGCAGGGCGCGTTCCTGGCCCCGACCGAGATTCTCGCGCGCCAGCATTATGAGAGCTTGCGGGGGCTGCTCGGCGGCCTGCCGGTCAATGTCGCGGTCCTCACCGGGCGCGACAAGGGCCGCGTGCGAGAGGCGACGCTGATGGGGCTGGCGGACGGATCGATCGATATCCTGATCGGCACGCACGCGATTTTCCAGGAGGCAGTGGGCTACAAGGATCTGGGGCTTGTGGTGGTGGACGAGCAGCACCGGTTTGGTGTGGCGCAGCGCATGTTGCTGACGGAGAAGGGGCAGCGTCCGCCGCATCTGCTGGCGATGACCGCGACGCCTATCCCCCGCACGCTGACGCTGGCGCTGTACGGCGAAATGGATGTCAGCCGCCTCGACGAGCTGCCGCCGGGCCGCACGCCCATTGAAACGCGGGTGCTGTCAGAGGATCGGCTCGCCGATGTGGTCGATGCGCTGGGGCGGCATTTGTCGGGCGGTGGCCAGGCCTATTGGGTGTGCCCGCTGGTCGAGGAAAGCGAGAAGACCGATCTTGCGGCGGCAGAGGCGCGGGCGGAAACGCTGCGGGCGCGGTTCGGCGACAAGGTGGGGCTGGTGCATGGCCGGATGAAGCCGCTCGAAAAGGACGCGGTGATGGCCGCGTTTGCCGCGGGGCAGATCGGCGTGCTGGTGGCGACGACGGTGATTGAGGTGGGCGTCGACGTGCCCAATGCCACGCTGATCGTGATCGAGGCGGCGGATCGTTTCGGGCTGGCGCAGCTGCACCAATTGCGCGGGCGCGTGGGGCGGGGGAGCGGGAAATCCATGTGCCTGCTATTGCGCGGGGGAACGCTGAGCGAAACCGCGCGCTCACGTCTGGCTCT
>JBBQDD010000322.1:0-2727 GCA_038319335.1 Sphingomonadales bacterium | reverse complement strand
TTGATCGTCTTGATGTGATTGGCAGGCAGGTCTTTTTTGATGCCAGCGGTGCGCGGACGCGGTGGACGACTCGCGTGTTTCTGCTCGGCTATCTCAGCCTGCTGGTGATGGCCGGTGTTTTCGCAGCGACAATATTCTATTTGCCCCGGCCCGATCCGCTGAATTTTGCGACGCATGAATCGCGCTTGCGCGCGGCCCGCAAGGGCCCGGCGCGCGCCCCCGCGCCCTCAGGCAGCGCAGCGCCCTTGCCCGGGCACCCATTGCTGCCGGCAGGTGAGCCCGCCCGCACCAGCCGCCCGATCCGGGTGGGGTTTTATGTGCCCTGGGATGACAATAGCCCCGCATCGCTGCGCAAGAATATCGGCCAGCTCGACTGGCTGGTTGCCAGCATGATGTCGGTTTCCGGACCCGATCATACGGTGCAGGTAATGCCCGATGCCCGGCTTGATGCAGCACTTGCCCAGGCCAGGACGCCCGTTGCCCTGTTCCCGATGATCCAGAATGCGATCGAGGAAGATTGGGACGGGCCGGGGGCCGCCGATCTGCTGGCCAGCACAGCCGAGCGCCGCCTGCTGCTGGACCGGATCGAAGCAATGGTGGCCGCGCGCGACGCGCAAGGTGCGGCATTCGATTTCGAAGATCTGCCGCCGCCCGCGCGGGTGAATTACCTGCGCCTGATCGAAGAGGCGCATGCGAGATTTGCCGCGCGGCGCTGGCAAGTGATCGTGACGCTGCCAGCCGATAGCTCAAACTGGCAGATCGCCGCCTTTGGTGCCGCGTCCGACAAAATCATCTTCAAGGCATTTGACGAACATGCAGCGGATGGCGACCCCCGCCCGATCGCAGGCCAGCGCTGGTTTGGTGATCAGCTGGCGCGCATAACTGCCATTCTGGACCCCGAAAAGCTGATCATCGCCATCGGCAGCTTTGCCTATGATTCGCCAGCAGGGGGCGAGGGGCAGCTCGTGTCGGTCGAGGAAGCGTGGCTGGCCGCGCGGGAAAGTGGCGCTGCCATCCGCTTTGAGCAGGATAGTGGCAATCCCGCATTCGAATATGACGACGATACGCAGGCGCACAAGGTGTGGATGCTGGATGCGGCGACCGGCTGGAACCAGCTGCGCGCGGCGTATCTGTCTGGCGCGTCCGGCCTCGCAATTTGGCGGTTGGGCACAGAGGATAACAGCCTGTGGACCGCGCTGGCGCGTGTTGAAAGCGGCACGCCGCCCGACATCGCCAGGTTGCAATCCAATTCGAACGTCGATGTGGAGGGCAGCGGCGAAATCCTGCGGATCGCGGCCGTCCCCACCGACGGCAGGCGGATCACCACGCTGGGCGATCAGGGTATGATCGTGGACGAACAATTTGTCAGGCTGCCGACGCCCTTTGTCGTCCGCCGCACGGGATACCTGCCAAAAACCGTCGCGCTGACCTTTGATGATGGCCCCGATCACATCTGGACGTCGCAAATTCTGGATGTCCTGCGCGAAAAACAGGTGCCTGCAACATTCTTCGTGATCGGCAGAAACGCGG
Organism: Sphingomonadales bacterium; assembly: GCA_038319335.1. Lineage (GTDB taxonomy): Bacteria > Pseudomonadota > Alphaproteobacteria > Sphingomonadales > Sphingomonadaceae > Sphingomonas. Next base: position 1,197 of record JBBQDD010000322.1, on the reverse strand, counting down.
TCGGCAACCGATCAGTGCTGAACCAGATTGTGGCGGACGGGCATGAACTGGGCAACCACACCTTCACCCACCCCAATCTGGCGATCGTGCCGGATGAACAGGCGATGCTGGAGCTCAATACCAACCAGCGGCTTGTGCAGGCCTATACGGGGCGGTCGATGCGGCTGTTCCGCGCGCCTTATTTCGCAGATGCCGAAGCCAGCACCGCGGATGAACTGCGCGCCGCTCTGATCGCGCAGGACAATGGCTATATCAATGTGGGCCTCCACGTCGATCCGCTGGACTGGGACGGCAAGGATGCGCCGTCGATCGTGCAATCGGTGCTGTCCCAGGTGGAAGGCGCGACCAGCGATGAAACACGGCAGATCATCCTGCTGCACGATGGCGGCGGTGATCGACGCGAGACGGTGGCCGCGCTGCCGCTTATCATTGATGGCCTGCGCGCGCGCGGTTACCGGATCGTCAGCGTGTCGACGCTTGCGGGGCTGAACCGGGCGGTCACGATGCCGGTGGTGGCCGGCAGCCAGGCGGTGGTCGCAGGCGCGGCGCTGGGGCTGTTCATGCTGGCCGATACGGTGGGCGGCGTTTTGAAAGTCATCCTTTACGTTGCGATTTTCGCCGGGCTTTTCCGCGCGCTGGTGATGACGGGCATCGCCGTGCTTGAAAACGCGCTCAGCCGCCGCCGCACCAAGCCTGAAAGCGATCCCGGTATGCTCGTTTCCGTGCTCATCCCAGCGCACAACGAGGAACGGGTGATCGAATCCACAATCCGGCAGGTGCTGGCGAGCCGGAATGCCCGCATCGAAGTGATCGTGATCGACGATGGCTCGCAGGACGCAACTGCAGCGGTTGTTGCGGCCGCGTTTGGCAACAATCCGGCGGTGCAACTGGTGTCCGTGGCGAACGGTGGCAAGGCAAAGGCGCTTAACCTTGCAGCAGAGCTGGCCCGGGGTGACGTGCTCGTCGCGCTCGATGCCGATACGATGTTCGGCGTGGACACGATCGCGCGGTTGCAGCGCTGGTTCAACAATCCCCGCATCGGGGCTGTTGCCGGCAATGTGCAAGTGGGCAACACGATCAATCTGGTCACCCGCTGGCAATCGATCGAATATATCACGTCGCAAAATCTGGAGAGGCGCGCATTGGCGGCGGTGAATGCCATCATGGTCGTGCCCGGCGCTGTCGGCGCGTTCAGGC
>JBBQDD010000321.1:0-2736 GCA_038319335.1 Sphingomonadales bacterium | reverse complement strand
ATTTGTCGGGATAGCCGATCCGCTGGGTGAAGGCGGCCAGCTTGGCATGCGCCTTCACTTTGGTTTCGGGCGACATCCATTCCAGATTGTCGAGCCGAACGTTCATCGCCGCGATGATGTTCTTGACCAGCAGGTCCACCGCCGCCTTGGTCGCAGGCGGAAAATAGCGCGCGACATAGATTTTGGAGACATCATCGGTGATCGCCCCCGACGTCCAGTTCACGGCGCGCTTCCACCGTGCCTGCTGTTCCGGGGTGCCGCGCAGCACGGTGCCCGAAAACGCAAAATTGGCGGCATCGAACCGCCGGGGCAGCACATCGGCAAAACCGTCAAGCGAGCGGATCAGCAGTTGATCCTTCAACACGCCAATCGGTGTCGCGGCGATCAGCGCGGCGATTTTGGCAATCGCGGTCGGCTGGCCCACCACCACCGAATCAACCGGCGTGCCGACGCCCGCAAAATACGCCGCAAAATCAAATCCCGGCGCCATTTTCTGCAGTTCGGCGACGCGCATCTTGTTGTACGTCTTGTCAGCGTCACGGCTTTCGATCCGGGTCCAGTGCGCACGGGCAATTTCCGTTTCGAAATCGACGATCGCCTTTGCGCGCGCCGCCGCCTGCGGCTCGCCCGCCAGCGTGAACATCTGGGCGATATAGGCCTGATAGGCGGTGCGCGTTTCCACCAGCTTGGCATCGGTGCTCAGGTAATAATCACGGTCAGGCAGCCCCAGCCCGGCTTGCCGCAGGTTGACGGTATAGACATCGGGCTGTTTCGAATCCGCGCCCACGCCGCTGCCGAACGGCACGCTGACGCCGTTGCGATCCGCCTGCGCCACCAGCGCGGCATAGCCCGCCTTGGTTTTCAATGCCTTGATCTGGTTCAACCAGGGCATGATCGGTGCGATACCCTTTGCCTCGATCGCCTTGGTATCGAGATAGCTGGCATAGGCGCCCCCGATTTTCGATTTCGGGTTCTTTGCCGCTGTCTCCAGCAAGCCGCGCGTGCGCAGCTGCGATACATCCTGCAGCACATCAAACGCGCTATAGCTTGGCTTGTCGGCGGGAATCGCCGTGTTCTTCAGCCATGTGCCGCTGGCATAAGCGAAAAAGTCTTCGCCCGGCGCGACGCTGGGCTCCATCCCGGCGGCATCAAAGCCATAGCTGCCAATGCTAGGCTTTGCCGCCGCTTTGGCAGCGTTGGCGGCTGGTTTGGGCTGCCCCACCGCGACGCTGGCCAGTGCCCCGCCAAGGGCAAGCGTGGAAACAACGGCGATCAATCGCAACGAACGCATGGCAACTCTCCCAAAACCAAGTTCTTGTATCGACATGACAAAAAACGGGCGGCCCCTTTCGGCACCGCCCGTGATCACTACCAGATGCGGATGCGGTCCGCCGGGGCCAGATAGGCCTTGTCCCCCGGCTTCGCGCCGAATGCCGCATACCAGGCATCCAGATTGCGCACCGTCGCCGTCCGCAGCGGACCCGGCGAGTGCGGATCGGACAGCAATTGCGAGCGCAGCGCAGGCTCACGGAACTTCACCCGCCACACCTGCGCCCAGCCCAGATAGAAACGCTGGTCACCGGTCAGCCCGCCGATCACCGGGGCAGGCTTGCCCTTCAGCGAGCGGTGATACGCATCAAGCGCAACCGTAAGCCCCGCCAGATCGGCGATGTTCTCACCCAGCGTCAGGCCGCCCTGCACATGCTGGCCAGGAATCGGCTCATAGGCGTCATATTGCTTTACCAGCTTGTTGGTAAACGCATCGAAACGCTTGACGTCCTCAGCGGTCCACCAATCGGCCAGCTTGCCGGTGGGATCATATTTGCGGCCCTGATCATCGAAATGATGGCTGATTTCATGCCCGATCACCGCGCCGATGCCGCCATAATTCACCGCCGGATCGGCCTTGGCATCAAAGAATGGCGGCTGCAGGATTGCCGCCGGGAACACGATTTCGTTCATCGGCGGGTTGGCATAGGCGTTGATCGTCATCGGCGTCATGAACCATTCGGTCCGGTCGATCGGCTGGCCCAGTTTCGCCAGATCGCGGCTATATTCGAACGCATTCGACGCCGCGACATTGGCGACCAGATCACCGCGCACGATGTTCAACGCCGAATAATCCCGCCACTGGCTGGGATAGCCGATCTTGGCGGTGAACGATGCCAGCTTGGTGCGTGCCTTCACCTTGGTTTCAGGGGCCATCCATTCCAGCTTGTCGATCCGCGCGCCCATTGCGGCGACGACGTTCTTCACCAGTTCATCGGCCTTCGCCTTTGATTCAGCGGGGAAATAGCGGGCGACATATTCCTTGCCGATTTCCTCGCCCAGCCCGCCGCTCACCACGGCAACGCCGCGCTTCCAGCGATCCCGCTGTTGTGGCTGGCCCGACAGCACGGTGCCGTAGAACGCGAATACGGTGTCATCAAAGCTTTTGGGCAGATACCCGGCATAGCTGCGCGCCAGGCGGAGCATGGCGTAATCCTGCAGCACCGCCACCGGCGTTTCGGCGAATACCTTGGCTTCGCCCGTCACGGCGCTTGGCTGTGCCACCAGGAACGTCTGCTGATTGCCCACGCCCAGCGCATCGCGCATTTCAACCCAGGGATAGCCCGGAGCCTTGGCGGCAAAATCGGCGGCTGACCATTTGTTATCGGTCTTGTCGGCATCGCGCGAGTCGATCCGCGTCCAATGCACCGTCGCCAGGTTCTTTTCGAACGCGAACACGGCCGCAGC
>JBBQDD010000320.1:0-2739 GCA_038319335.1 Sphingomonadales bacterium | reverse complement strand
TCCCGCCCCACCTCGCCTTCGGGCAGATGCTGCAGGAACAGCCCACCGGCGCGGTGGTGCCCATCGGCATCCTTGGCGAATCCCACTTTCACCAGCGTGGGGATTTGCTCCGACTGGACGAAATAGCTTTCCACCGCTGCGCCCAGCGTATCACCGTCCAGCGGCACAATGCCCTGGTAACGCTCGCCGGTGGCGGCGTGGTCGAACGTCATCGTCAGATACCCGGCACCGAACAGCGCAAACAGGCTTGGCAGTTCGGGCTGATCGGCCAGTTTATCGGCACTGAAATCGACATAGCCGCGCAGTTCGCCACCGCGAAAATCGCACACCAGCAGCCGGACGACGCCGTTGTCGGTCTGGGTTTGCATTGTCAGCTGGCCGCCCGCATCCTTCAGCGTCGATCCGACAAGCGCCGTCAGCGTCAGCGCTTCGGCCAGCAATGCCTCGATCGCGGGTGGATAGGCGTGCGCCTGCAATATCGTGTCGAGCACGGGGCCAAGCCGGACGATGCGGCCCCGCGCATGCCGATCGGGGATGGTGAAGCCCAGCGCGCGATCAATGTCGGTATCCTGGTCGGTCGTCATCAAAAACTCCGTCACCCCAGCAACAGCTGGGGTCTCGTGCGGCGAGCGCGCGCCAATTGGCTTGAGGTACCGGCATGCGCTGGCATGCCAGATCTGGGGACTGATGGCGGCGCGATCAACCGATCTGCCCGAAGCACCAGCGCAGCACCGATTTCTGGGCGTGGAGCCGGTTTTCCGCCTCTGCCCAGATCAGCGATTGCGGGCCATCAATCACATCCGCAGTCACTTCCTCACCCCGGTGCGCGGGCAGGCAGTGCAGGAACACCGCATCGGGCCGCGCTTCGGCCATCAGCGCCGGCGTTACCTGATAGGGCATCATGGCGTTCAGCTTGGTATCGGCATGGTCCTGGCCCATTGATATCCAGGTATCGGTGATGATGACGTCTGCCCCCTCCACCGCTTCGCGCGGCGACGCGACGCAGCGCGCGCGGCCCTTGCCCAGCGCCATTTCGTCATCGCTCGGCTGGAAACCCTGCGGGCAGGCGGCAACAACGTCGAACTGCATCAGCCCCGCCGCCTCGACGATCGACGCCAATACGTTGTTGCCATCGCCCAGCCACGCAACCTTCAGCCCCGGCAAGGCACGTCCGCTGTCGATGATCGTCAACAGATCGGCCATGATCTGGCAGGGGTGCGACGCATCGGTAAGGCCGTTGATCACTGGCACGCTGGCGTACCGCGCCATTTCCACCACCTTGGTGTGATCATCCGTGCGGATCATGATCGCATCGACATAGCCGGAAAGGACGCGCGCGGTATCCGCGATGCTCTCCCCCCGACCAAGCTGCATCGAGCCTGCTTCCATGATGATGCTGGTGCCGCCAAGCTGCCGGATCGCCATGTCGAACGACACCCGGGTGCGGGTTGAATTCTTTTCGAAAATCATCGCCAGCGTGTGGCCCGCCAGCGGCGCATCGGCATCCGCCCGCCCCTTTGGCCAGCCGTGCCGCGCCGTCTTGCGATCAAGCGCGTCGGCCAGCATGGCTGCCATGCCATCCGCGCCCGCATCGGAAAGGTTCAGGAAATGGCGGATCACGCCGCCTCGGCAGGGGCATAGGCGCGCGCGGCATCGCTCATCTTTTGCACGAATTCGTCGATATGCGCCTGTTCGATCACCAGCGGCGGCAGGATGCGGACGACATTGTCACCCGCCGCCACCGTCAGCAGCCCGTGATGATCGCGCAGATAGCCCACAAAATCACGGCTGACCGCGCTATCCTTCAGCTTCAGCCCCGCCATCAGCCCGCGCCCGCGCACGCTATCAAAAATATGGTCGTGGTTGGGGATCATCTGTTCCAGCGCCTGCCGCAACCGATCCCCCATTTTCGTCACATGATCAAGGAAACCGGGTTCCAGCATCACATCGAGGATCGCCTCGCCTGCTGCCATCGCCAGCGGATTGCCGCCATAGGTGGAGCCGTGGGTGCCGAACACCATGCCCTTGGCCGCTTCCTCGGTCGCCAGGCACGCGCCCAGCGGAAAGCCGCCGCCAATGCCCTTTGCGGAGGCCAGGATATCGGGGGTGATGCCGTAATGTTCATACGCCCACATCGTGCCCGTCCGGCCATAACCGCACTGAACCTCGTCCAGCACCAGCAACAGGCCGTGATCGTCGCAGGCCTTGCGCAGACCCTGGATGAATTCGTCGGTGCCCGCCGAAACGCCGCCTTCGCCCTGGATCGTCTCCACCAGAAAACCAGCCGTTTCGTCGTCGATCAGCGCGAGGGCGGCCTCCAGATCGTTGAACGGCGCATAGCCAAAGCCGGGCAGCAGCGGTTCGAACCCGTCGCGCATCTTGGCCTGGTTGGTCGCGCTGATCGTGCCCATCGTGCGGCCGTGAAACGCGCTGTGGAAGGTGATCAGCTTGTGCCGCTGCGGATTGCCGTTGACGTGGTGATAGCGCCGCGCCGTCTTGATCGCGCACTCCACCGCTTCCGCGCCGGAATTGGTGAAGAACACCGTATCGGCAAAGCTGTTGTCCACGATCCGCTGGGCAAAACGCTCCCCCTGCGGCGATCCGTACAGGTTGGAGACGTGCATCAGCGTTGCCGCCTGATCGGCGATTGCCTTGACCAGCTTGGGGTGGCCATGGCCGAGCGCGTTGACCGCGATACCGCTGGCGAAATCGAGATAGCGTTCGCCGCGTTCGCCGATC
>JBBQDD010000319.1:0-2744 GCA_038319335.1 Sphingomonadales bacterium | reverse complement strand
GCCACCCCGCGCTGATCGACCGGATGATTGACGTGATCATCGGCGAAATGAACCGGCCCGGCGCGTTCGACTTTGGCGACCGCGCCTTTGTGAGCGTGCTGCGCGATCAGGGCATCGAAATCGGGCAGGACCGCGCCGCGTGGCACATGCCGCCCATCGAAATGCTGTTCGCGCAACGCAAGATCAGCGGCACCGCCCTGCTCGCCGCCCGCCTGAAAGCACAGGTCGATGTGCGGGGGATGGTGGAGGGGTATCGGGGGTGAGGGGGCCTAGCTCGCCCTCAATCCGCCAGAGCTGCCTCGTCCACCGGCGCGAGGCGGGGGGAGAGCAGGTGGATCAGCCCCAGCGCGACGAGATAGGTGCACCCCGCCACCGCGAAAATCGGGGTATAGGAGCCCACGCCCTCCAGCATGGCGCCGGCAAATTGCGACATCGCCATCCCGCCAATCGCGCCCATTGCGCCGCCCATGCCGATCACCCGGCCCATCGCGCGTTTGGGGAACAGATCGGATGGCAGCGTGAACAGATTGACCGAAAACGCTTGATGCGCGCCCCCTGCCAGCCCGATAATCGCCACCGCCAGCCATAGATCAGACACGTTCACCGCAAAAATCACCGGCAGCGCCAGCAGCGCGCACACCAGCATCGTCAGCTTGCGCGCTGAATTGACGGATCGGCCACGCTTGATCTGCGCAGACGATGCATAGCCGCCCAGCACGCTGCCGATATCGGACATGATATAGATGATCGCCAGCGGGATGCCGAAGGTCTTCAGTTCCAGTCCGTGGCGCTTGTGCAGAAAATCCGGCAGCCAGAACAGGAACATCCAGAACACCGGATCAATCAGCAGCTTGCCAACCGCGAACGCCCAGGCCTCACGCGTGCGCAGGATTTTGCCCCAAGCCACGGCGATTATCGGTTCCTCAACGATTGCGGGGGCGGCGGGCGCGCCGGGGGCGGCCTCGATCGGTTTGGGGCGACGATAAAAGATCAGCCACACCGCCAGCCATACCAGGCTCGCCATGCCAGTGGCGATAAAGGCACCGCGCCAGCCATAAGCCTCGACGATCAGCGGGACGACCAGCGGCGTGATGATCGCTCCGACATTGACACCGGCATTGAACAGCCCGATCGCAAAGGCGCGTTCCTGCTTGTCAAACCATTCGGTGACGGTGGCGAGCCCCGATGGATAACCGCCGCCCTCACCCAGCCCGAGCAGGGCGCGCGCCATCATGAACTCGGTCGCGGTCCGTGCCACGCCGTGCGCGATCTGCGCGACCGACCAGATCGCGAACGCCACCGCCAGCCCGATCCGCCCGCCAACCCGGTCAACGATCGCGCCGAACATCAGATAGCTGGAGGCATAGGCAGCCTGGAACCAGAACACCATATTGGCGTAGTCCATCTCCCCCCAATGGAGTTCGGCGGACAGGCTGGGCTTCAGCACGGCCAGCATCTGACGATCGAAATAGTTGAACACCATGGCGCTGAACAGCAGTGCGGCAACCCACCAGCGCCCCCGGCGGCGTGCCGCAGGTGCGGTCCCGGCATCGAGAGCCGCCGTCATGTCCGTTGGCATCGCCACGCCCTGCGCCATCAAACGCCGTCCCGGTACGCAAAGGCGATCCGGGTCACCATGTCACCAAAATCGGAGAGCGGCTGGTCATAGATTTCGACCAGATGGGCACGCAGCGACGCCGCGTCATGCACATCAAGCGATGACCCGACAAAGTCGTCCGCCGTCAGATCGTGCAACGCCACCACCTTGATGTCGACGATCTCAATCGGGATGCGGGTGGCGGTGAAATCGGGCGGAATGCGCAGCGCGTCCGATCCCGGCTGGGCGATGATCCGTGCGGTTACGTGTTCGCCGGGCTGGTATCCGCGCCAATTGGGCCATAGCCGGTTGCCGGGGCGAAACACGGTCGTCAGCGTGCGTGCCACCAGCATCGGCTCATATTGGCGGCGAAACGCCATTTCGTCCCGAGGCATTTCCAGTGGCGGCATGCAGTGCGTATGTCCTGAATCAGCCCGGGCGGCTCTCGTCATCCAACCGCCTTGCGCATGACTTCCAGCAAGGCCTTTTCAGGTTTTTCGAGCCCCGTCAGAATGTTGAAGGCGGGTGCTGCCTGAAACAGATTCATGTGCTGGCCCGAATGGGTGCGGTTGCCCGCTTCCCGTGCCAGTTTCAGCGTGAGGGGCAAGTCTTCCAGCAGAATGTCCGCGACGATGGCTTCCTTGGGCAGGCGGGCCAGATTGGCCATTGACTGGGCCAGATCGGCGTCCACATCGCCCGTCATCGCCGCAAAGGCGCTGAACTTCTCGTTCGGCTGGGCGCCCTTGTTCGATGTGTTGACGACCAGGCCGGCACTGGCGAGCTCGTCGCCTAGCACATCCTCACCCACGGCACGCGCGGTGGTGAACGGGGCGATCAGATCAGCGATCACCTGGCCCTTGGCGACCGTGCGGTTGACGATTACGACTTCGCTTGGCCGTTGCTTGGCAAGCTCATAGGAAATCGGCAGCGCGGTGCCGCCTGCGCCAAGGATGACGACCTTTTGCCCCGCGACGCAGTCTGGATATTCGTTCAGCAGCCCGGCGACGAAGCCGATACCGTCGGTGTTATGGCCAACAAACTTGCCGTCTTCGCGCGCGACCACGTTCACGCTGCCAATCACCTTTGCCGATGATGCCAGGCTGTCGAGCGAGGGAGCGATCTTGTCCTTGAAGCCTGATCCCGCGCC
>JBBQDD010000318.1:0-2746 GCA_038319335.1 Sphingomonadales bacterium | reverse complement strand
GGTGCCCGCGATCCGTGCGGCGGCGAGCAGGCGGGCGGGGCGGGACGCATCGGGCAGCGGGGCCAGCGTCTCGGCATCGACAAGCTCCACATAGTCCACGCTCTCAAAACCGCTGGAGAGCAGCGTGTCGCGCGCCGTTGCCAGCGCGGCCGCCACATCGCCGCCCTGGCCGATCACCCGTGCCGCGACCCCCAGCGCGCGCGGCAGCGCCACTGCCCGGCTGCGATCCTCCGCCACCAGATAGATGTTGCGGGACGACAGCGCCAAGCCGTCATCCTCCCGCTGGGTTGGCACGCCGACAATCTCGATCGGCAGGTTCAGGTCGCTCACCATCCGGCGGATTACGGCCAGTTGCTGAAAATCCTTTTCGCCGAACAGCGCGACATCGGGGCGCACCTGATTGAACAGCTTGGCAACCACCGTTGCCACGCCGTCGAAATGGCCGGGCCGCGCCGCGCCGTCCAGCCCCTCGCTCACCCCGCCAACGCTGATATTGGTCGCAAATCCGGCCGGATACATATCGTCGACGCCGGGCAGCCACAGCAGCGCGCACCCCGCATCGGCCAGCATCCGCGCATCCTGCAGCTCGCGCCGGGGATAACGGGCAAGGTCTTCACCGGGCGCAAACTGAAGGGGATTGACGAAAATCGATGCCACGACCTTGTCAGCAACCAGCTTGGCCGCGTCGATCAGCGCGATATGCCCGGCATGCAGCGCCCCCATCGTCGGCACCAGCGCAATCCGGGCACCGTCACCCCGCAGGCCAGCAATTGTCTCACGCAGGGAATCAAGCTGACGGATGGTTTGCACGTGAAGGAGGCCTTCGATATGGACGGGGCGGGCCTTCTATGGGGGCCTGCACAAACGATCAACACATCAAATGCTATAACAAGGGATGCGAGCGGGTTGTCTAACGAGCCGGGAAAGTCGCACGTCATCGTGTTCGCCAATGAAAAGGGCGGTACAGGCAAATCGACCACGGCAGTGCACGTGGCGATTGCGCTAGCGGCGCGCGGCGCGCGGGTGGCCGCCTATGATCTCGATCACCGCCAGCGCACCATGGGCCGTTACCTGGATAACCGCGCCGAAACCGTGAAACGCATTGGCCGCGACCTGCCGATGCCGCGCCACATGACGCATGACGGTGAAAGCCTGCCGCGCTTTACCGAGCAACTCGACGATCTGTCGGCGGACTGTGATTTCCTGGTGATCGATACCCCCGGCCGCGATGATCGCTTTGCCCGCATGGCGGCCCAGCGCGCCGACACGCTCGTCACGCCGATGAACGACAGCTTTGTCGATTTCGACCTGATCGGGCAGGTCGATCCGATCACCTATAAGGTTACCCGCCCCAGTTTTTATGCCGAGCTGATCTGGGATGCGCGCAAGGCACGGGCCAAGGCCGATGGATCGACGATCGACTGGGTGGTGCTGCGGAACCGGCTGCAACATATTGAGGCGCGCAACATGCGCCGCGTGTCCGATGCGCTTGATCAGCTGGCCAAGCGGGTGGGGTTTCGCATCATCCCGGGTCTTGGCGAGCGCGTGATTTACCGCGAGCTGTTCCCCAAGGGCCTGACGATGATCGATTCGCGCGATTTCGGGGAAATGGGACTGGCCCATGTCGCCGCGCGGCAGGAATTGCGGGAGATGATGGCAGCCCTTGCCCTGCCCGAGCCCGCGCTGCCGCTGTTCGCATGATCTTGAAGCTGCTGATCGGGCTAGCGGTGGTCTGGGCGGGCTGGCTGTTATGGCGCGGCCCGGGAAAACGGCGACCGCCCGGCACCCCGATACCGGCCTTCTCTCCCCAAGTCGCCGAGGCGCGCCGGGTGCTCGGCGTGGATGACCATGCCGACGAGGCTGAAATTCGTGCCGCCTATCGCCGTATCGCGGCAGCGGTGCACCCCGATCGTGGCGGATCGGCCGAACTCGCCCGACAGGTGAATGCCGCACGCGATATCTTGATCCCGCGTGGCACCGATCCTGCCGATTGATCGTTCAACCACCCTATCTCTATCTCATTCCTTCAGGACGACAGACCCATGACCCACCAGTTCGATCGCACCTCGCTGCGCGAATATGACATTCGCGGCATTGTCGGCAAAACGCTGGGCGAGGATGATGCCCGCGCCATCGGGCGCGGCTTTGCCACGCGCGTGCGGCGCGCCGGCGGCACCCGCGTGGCGGTGGGGTTTGACGGGCGGCACAGCTCCCCCGCACTGGAGGCCGCGCTGATCGCGGGGCTGACGGCATCCGGCGTCGATGTCGTGCGCGTGGGGATGGGGCCCACCCCGATGCTCTACTATGCCGAGGCGACGTTGGAAGTGGACGGCGGCATCCAGATAACCGGCAGCCATAATCCCGCCGAGTATAATGGCTTCAAGATGGTGTTGCAGCACGCGCCCTTTTTCGGCGCCGATATCCAAGATCTGGCGCGGCTGGCCGCCACTGGCGATTGGGAAACGGGCAAAGGCACCGTCAGCGAGGCCGATATCGTTGATGATTATGTCGGTCGGCTGATGGCGGGCTATGCCGGCGGCGCCTACCGGATCGGCTGGGATGCCGGCAATGGTGCGTCCGGCCCGGTGATCGAGAAGCTCACCAAGCTGCTGCCGGGTGAGCATCACCTGCTGTTCACCGATGTCGACGGCGATTTTCCGAACCATCATCCCGATCCTACCGACGAGGCGAACCTGACCCAGCTCAAGGCGCTGGTGGCGGAGAAGAAGCTCGATTTCGGATTGGC
>JBBQDD010000317.1:0-2780 GCA_038319335.1 Sphingomonadales bacterium | reverse complement strand
CGGCCTGCGCGGCAAGCGTGCGCGCATCGCCGAGCGTCGCGATCCGCGCCCTGAAAAGGGCACTGCCGCCGCCGAATAATTGGCCGGCCGCACTACCAGACACGAAAAAGCCGCGCAGACCCCGGTCCGCGCGGCTTTTTCATTTGCGCTTGCGACTGTGTTATGAATATAAAACAGCCCAGGGGTTCGGGGGAATATGATGACACAGGCAATCGCAGCCAGCGCAGCAGAGCCGGACGGTGCCCCGCGCATCGCGGTGATGGATATCCTGCGCGGGATCGCCATCCTGGGCATCCTGTTCATGAACATCAACGACATGGGGCAATCACTCTACGCCTCGTCCGACGATATCCGGCATCTAGGCTGGGCGCCGGGTGACCAGATTGCCTGGTGGCTGCGCGAAGTGCTGGCTAACGGCACCGCCCGGTGCCTGCTCGAAATGCTGTTCGGCGTCGGCATGGTGATTCTGACAGACCGGTTCGCCACGGTGGCCAGCGGCTGGGCGGTGCTGCGGCGATATTATGTGCGCAACATCGTGCTGTTCTTGTTCGGCGTGATCCATATGTATATCCTGTTGTGGCCGGGCGATATCCTGCACAGCTATGGCCTGGCGGCGCTGGTGGCGGTGTTTGCGCGGGGCTGGCGGCCCCGCTGGCTGCTGGTGCTGGGGTTGAGCCTAGCGACGTTCCAGCTGTTTGCGGGTGGCTATTTCGGCTATTACCAGTCGGTCGTCCGAAAGGCTGAAGTCGCCGCCATCCAGCAGCGCGCGGACGCGGGACAAAAGATCAGCCCGGCCGATCGCACCGTGCTGAAAAAGGCGGCCGAGCGCAAAGTGGAGCGCGCGAAGGACAAGAAGGAATCCGCCGAACAAATCGCCACCGAGGACAAGGGCCGGTCGGGCGACAGCTGGGCCTGGGTGAAGACCCAGATTGACGTGTCGCGTGATCGCTTTCCCGCGTTCATGGAAATCTTTGTGATGTGGGAGGCTGCCGGTACGATGCTGATCGGCGCGGCGCTGTTCAAACTGGGCATCGTGCAGGGGCGGCGCAGCAGGCGTTATTACCTGATCATGACGCTGATCGCTTATGGCGTCGCGGTGCCGCTGCGCGCATTTGGTGCGTGGGAACAGGCAAGCTTTTCTGAAGGGCCGCATCTCGTGTGGTTCACATCGGAAATTGCGCGGCTGTCGATGACGCTGGGGCATATCGGTGCTGTGCATGTGTTGATCGCGAGCGCTTCGGGCCTGCGCCTGCTCCGGCCGTTTGAGGCGGCGGGCAAGACCGCGCTGTCGGTCTACATCGCGCAGACATTGATCACCCTTTGGGTGCTGTTCCCGCCGTTCGGTTTCCACCTGTACGGCAAGCTGACCTGGGGGCCATTGATGCTGACGGCATTGGCGATCAACCTGGTATTGCTGGTGCTGGCGAACATCTATCTGCGCTATCTATCCATCGGGCCGGTCGAATGGGCGTGGCGATCGCTGATCGAGCGGCGGGCATTGCCGTGGCGAAGCCCTGTGCGGGTGCCGCCTGCAACCGCAATTCCCGCCGCAGTGTAGGCTGATCGAGCAAACCGCCCTTTACGCAACGCTTTCTGCCCGCAATAACCCCGCCAGACCGCCCGCAATCGCCGGGCAGCAATAATCGGAATTGGGGATGCACGGTGGCAAAAGGCTTTGCGGTTGGGTTGTGGTTGTCAGTGGCAATTGTGCCGATGATGGGCGTGTTGCCGGTAGTGTCAGGCACGGCAATGGCCGCTGAGCCTGTGTCCGCGAACCCGCTGACGCTGAAGCGCGTCTTTGCCAGCCCCGACCTGTCTGGCTCGCAGCCGCGCGCGCTGCGCCTGTCGCCCGATGGCAGCCTGTTGACGTCGCTTCGCGCGCGCGCCGATGAAAAGGATCGGTTCGATCTTTGGGCGCTCGACACGAAAACCGGCAAGGAGCGCATGCTGGTCGATTCCAAGAAGATCGGATCGGGCGCCGAACTGTCCGAAGCGGAAAAGATGCAGCGTGAGCGCGCCCGCATCGGCGGATCGCGCGGGATTGTGGCCTATGACTGGGCACCGGACAGCAAATCGATCCTGGTGCCGCTGGACGGCGATCTTTTCCTCGCGACGCTGGACGGCAAGGTATCGCGGTTGACCGACACCAAGGACGGTGAACTGAACCCGGTGATCAGCCCGGCGGGCGGTTTCGTCAGCTTTGTGCGGGACCAGAACCTGTATGTGCAGCCGATCGCTGGCGGCCCCGCGCGCCAGCTGACGACAACGGGCGCCGGCACCGTGCATTGGGGCGAAGCGGAGTTCGTCGCGCAGGAGGAAATGGACCGCCGCACGGGATATTGGTGGTCCCCCGGCGACAAGCTGATCGCGGTTGAGCGCTTTGATGACGCGCCCGTTGGCGTTGTCACCCGCACCGCAATTGGCGCGGAGGGCACCCGGGTGTTCGACCAGCGCTATCCCGCGGCAGGCACGCCCAATTCGCTGGTCGAACTGTACGTGATGAAGCCCGATGGATCGGGGCAGGTGAAGGTCGATCTGGGCAGCGATGCCGATATCTACCTGGCCCGGGTCGATTGGACGCCGGATGGCAAGACATTGCTGGTCCAGCGCGAAAACCGCGAGCAGACGGTGCTGGATATGCTCCGCGTCGATCCCGCCACGGGCAAATCGACCGTGATGTTCACCGAAAAGGCGGGCACGCGCAGCTGGATTAACCTGAGCGACGATTATCACCTGATGGCTGATGGCAGCCTGATCTGGCGATCCGAACGCAGCGGCTT
>JBBQDD010000316.1:0-2812 GCA_038319335.1 Sphingomonadales bacterium | reverse complement strand
GATTGCGCGCGGCGGTGGACCAGCGCTTCGTGGCGATGGATGCGCCGATTGCGGGGGCGGGGGAGATCGCGATTTTCCCGCCGGTGACGGGCGGATGAGCGCGCCGATATTGGTCGGCGCGCGCGTTCAGCCGGACGCGATCGACGTCGCCGCCGAACTCGCGTTGATCGAAGTGGCAGGGGCGGGCGGCGTGGCCAGTTTTACCGGGCTGGTGCGCGGTGACGACGGCGTGACGATGCTTGAGCTGGAGCATTATCCAGGCGCGACCGAGGCCGCCCTGATCGACTTGGCGACCCAGGCTGTCGCGCGCTGGGATTTGCTGGCCGCGCACATCGTCCACCGGGTGGGTCAGATGGTGCCGGGCGACCGTGTCGTCTTTGTTGGCACCGCTGCCCCGCACCGCGCCGCCGCGCTTGAAGCCTGCGCTTTCCTGATCGACCGGCTGAAAACCGACGCGCCGTTCTGGAAACGCGAGATGCGCGGTGATGCTGCCCGCTGGGTGGAGCCGAGGGGCAGCGATGATGCGGCGGCCGAACGCTGGGGTAACCAGACAGCTTAGCACGGTTTGAGTTTGCCCGTGTCCGTTTGCCCTAAGCCTTTCTAAATCCGCCTAAACCGCCCCCACGTGCCGTGCCGCTGCAAGCACTTGCGCCAGCAGCAGAAAATCCTTTTCGCGCGGTGATGCGCGGCGCCATACCAGGGCGATGTTGCGCACGGGATTATCAGCGTCGAGCGGGCGCGCGGTGATGCTGGTGTGCGCCAAAATGCCCGCATCGATCGCCATTTCGGGCAGCATCGTTACCCCCAGGCCGTTGTCCACCATCTGCACGATCGTGTGGAGCGATGTGCCCAGCATCGTGGCCTCCGCCCGCAATTCGGGCCGGTTGCAGGCCGACAGCGCGTGATCCTTCAGGCAATGCCCGTCTTCGAGCAGCAACAGCCGCGCTTCGTCGATATCGGCGGCGCGGATGCTGGCGGGGATCGGGGCGTACTCGCCGTTAGGAAAGGCCACAAACAGCTTGTCATCGAACAGCGGCTGCGCGGATACCTCGCCGCAGGCATAGGGCAGCGCGAGCAGCACGCAATCGGTGCGGCCATTGTGCAGCCCTTCGCACGCCACGCTGCTGGTCTCTTCGCGCAGGTACAGCTTCAGATCGGGATAATCGGTGCGGAGCCGGGGCAGGATGCGGGGCAGCATAAACGGCGCGATCGTGGGGATCACGCTCATCCGCATTTCGCCCGACAGTGGCCGCCCCGCAGCGCGCGCCAGATCGCCCAGCTCCTCTGCCTCACGCAGCACGCGGCGGGCCTTGTCCGCAATCCGGTCACCCAGCGGGGTGAAGCGCACCACGCGGCGCGTGCGCTCCACCAAGGTCACGCCGATCAGCGTTTCCAGCTCGCGCAATCCCGCCGACAGGGTCGACTGCGTGACATAACAGGCATCCGCCGCGCGCCCGAAATGCCCGTGATCACGCAGTGACACCAGATATTGCAGCTGTTTCAGCGTGGGCAGATATGTCGCGCTCAGTTTATGCCTCCCTCGATCAGAGCGCCATTAATAACAGATTTTATCGATTAATACCAATTCAACCGACATCGAATCTTCGTCATTGCGAACGCAGTGAAGCAATCCAGCGTGCCGCATGAAGTGAAGCTGGATTGCTTCGCTTCGCTCGCAATGACAGGCAGCAGGAGAGACCTGTCTTGGCCACGTGGTTAGTCCCTACTCAAGCCGCCTGGGCGACATTCTCGGCAGGCAGGCGGATCAGGTAATCGAACGCGGCCAAACCTGCGGTCGCCCCTGCGCCTATCGCGATCACGATCTGCTTATAGGGTTCGGTCGTCGCATCGCCCGCTGCAAAAATGCCGCGCACCGATGTTTCACCATGATGGCCGATCTCAATCTCACCATGGCGCGTCAGGGCCACCGTGCCCTGTAGCCACTCGGTGTTGGGGATCAGCCCGATCTGCACGAAAATCCCGTCAAGATCGATCCTGTGCACGGTATTGGTGTTGCGATCCTTGTACGTCAGCCCGGTCACCTTTTCGCCATTGCCCAGCACTTCGGTGGTCTGCGCGGATTTCAGCACAGTAACGTTGTTCAGGCTCGCCAGTTTGCGCTGGAGGACGGCATCGGCGCGCAACTGCCCGTCAAATTCGATCAGCGTGACATGCGCGACGATACCAGCCAGGTCGATCGCCGCCTCCACGCCCGAATTGCCGCCGCCGATCACCGCAACGCGCTTGCCGCGATAAAAGGGGCCGTCACAGTGCGGGCAATAGGCAACGCCGCGATTGCGATATTCGTCCTCGCCCGGCACGCCGATCTGGCGCCAGCGCGCCCCTGTGGTGAGCACCAGCGTGCGCGCCTTCAGCGATGCGCCGCTGGCCAGCGTTACCTCATGCAGGCCGCCCTC
Source organism: Sphingomonadales bacterium (assembly GCA_038319335.1). Lineage (GTDB taxonomy): Bacteria > Pseudomonadota > Alphaproteobacteria > Sphingomonadales > Sphingomonadaceae > Sphingomonas. Next base: position 395 of record JBBQDD010000316.1, on the reverse strand, counting down.
GCTGGCGGCAGGGGTGATCTTGGTCGCGGTCTGCAACGTCATGATGTCCACGTCGTAATCGCGAACATGCCGCTCAAGTTCAGCTGCCAGCCTTGGCCCCTCGGTATGCGGCACCGAGATGAAGTTTTCGATGCCCATCGTGTCCATAACCTGCCCGCCGAAACGCTCAGCGGCGATGCCGGTGCGGATGCCCTTGCGCGCGGCATAGATCGCCGCCGCCCCGCCCGCCGGGCCGCCACCGATCACCAGCACCTCAAACGGCTCCTTGGCGGCAATCGCGCTAGCGACCCGCGCTTCGGTGCCCGTGTCGAGCTTGGCGACGATCTGCTCCAGCTCCATCCGCCCCTGGCCGAACAATTCGCCGTTCAGGAACACGGTGGGAACCGCCATCACCT
>JBBQDD010000315.1:0-2819 GCA_038319335.1 Sphingomonadales bacterium | reverse complement strand
GATCACCGGTTTCCTCACCCACCACTTCATACACCCCCGCCGGACAATAACGCTGCGCCGGTTCGTCATACATGGGCAGGTTGAACGCGATCGGCACGCTGGGGTCTTTCAGCTGCAGATGGACTGGCTGATCCTCGGCATGGTTGGTGTTGGACAGGAACACGGAAGACAGCCGGTCGAACGACAACACCCCGTCTGGCTTGGGATAATCGATCTTCGGCACCAGATCCTGCCGCCACATATCCTCGTGATTGGGGTGGTGGCCCAGCGTGAACGGCATCTTGATCCGCAAGCTTTCCGCCCACATCGTCGCGGTCGCCAGTGCGGCCCCTGCCAGCATCCCGAATTTTTCGATCAGCGGCAGCGCGTTGCGCACGACGGACAGTTCCCGCTTCACCCAGCTTGCCTCAAACGCGGCGGGATAAGCGGTCAGTTCGTCGCTGGTCCGCCCCTCACCGATTGCGGCAAAGGCGGCTTCGGCGGCCATCATGCCTGATTTCATGGCGGTGTGGCTGCCCTTGATGCGCGGCACGTTCAGGAAACCCGCCGAACACCCGATCAGCGCACCGCCTGGAAACACGAGCTTCGGGATCGACTGCAACCCGCCATCGCTGATCGCGCGCGCGCCGTAAGATACCCGCTTGCCGCCCTTCAGGATCGCGGCGATCGACGGATGCGTTTTCCAGCGCTGCATTTCATTGAAGGGCGATAGATGCGGGTTCGAATAGCTAAGCCACGTCACCAGCCCCAGCGCGACCTGGCCATTGGCCTGGTGATACAGGAACGCGCCGCCATTCGCATTGTCGTTCAGCGGCCAGCCCTGGGTGTGGATAACCCGCCCCTGCACATGGTTTTCGGGCGCAATGTCCCATAATTCCTTGATGCCGATGCCATACACCTGTGGCTGGCTGTCCTTTGCCAGATCGAACTGCCGGATCAGCTGCTTGGACAGGTGCCCGCGCACGCCCTCTGCAAAGAACGTATATTTGGCGTGCAGCTCCAGCCCGGGCTGATAATCGTCGCGGTGGGTGCCATCCCGCGCAACGCCCATGTCGCCGGTCGCCACGCCCTTTACCGAACCGTCATCGTTGAACAGGATTTCAGCGGCGGCAAAGCCGGGGAAAATTTCTACCCCCATGCCCTCTGCCTGTTCGGCGAGCCAGCGGCACAGGCTGCCCAGGCTGCCGGTATAGGTGCCGTGATTGTTCAGGAACGGGGGCAACAGCCAGTGCGGCACTTCCCGGTGGGACTTTGCGCTCAAAATCCAGTGATGGTTTTCCGTCACCGGCGTATCCGCCATCGGGCAGCCGGTGGTGCGCCAATCAGGCAACAGCTCATCAAGCGCGATCGGATCGACCACCGCGCCGGACAGGATATGCGCGCCAACCTCCGCGCCTTTTTCCAGCACGCACACCGACACATCACTGCCCTGCGCGCTCGCCAGCTGTTTCAATCGGATCGCGGCTGACAGGCCCGCCGGGCCGCCCCCCACAATCACAACATCATACGGCATTGACTCGCGTTCGCTCATGATCGTCTCCACGTGCAGGCGTTACCGTAAGGACAGCGCCAGGGCTGTCCCGGGCTGTCGTCGCGTTCCGGCAACGTCTTGTCCAATCACGCGTGCCCGCGAATTGACCGCCTCGTCAACCGGGACTTTAGATGATGGCCATGGGGGCAGATCAGAAATTCGACTGGGCAGCCAGTGTTTCGAGCATGATGGACTGGTGGCGCGAGGCCGGGCTGGACGTTGCCATTGCTGAAGAACCGCGCAACTGGCTGCAACCCGTCGCTGAAAATTCCGATTTGGACGCGCGCCGGGACCACGCACCCCGCGACACGGGCGAGCCGGAAAACCGCCCGCCGCCCGCCGCCCGTGCAGCACCGCCCCCGCCGAGCGCGCCCGCCCGCATCATTGCGGCGATGCCCGCTGATCTCGCCGCGTTCGAAGCCTGGCGGCTGGGGGATGAAGGCCCCGATTCGGGCTGGGCCGGGCCACGGCTGGGTTCGCAAGGGCAGGCGCAATCCGGCATGATGGTCATCATCGAAATGCCGGAGCGCGATGATGGCGCGGCGGGCACCCTGCTCAGCGGTGCCACCGGCGCGTTGTTTGATCGGATGCTGGCCGCCATCGGGCGCGATCGGCAATCCATCTATCTGGTGCCGATGTGTGTCGTGCGCCCCAGTACCGGCAGCATTCCGCCCGACGATCTGCCCGCATTGGCAGCTGCGCTGCGCCATCAGGTGATGCTTGCCGCCCCGCGCCGCGTGCTGGTGATCGGCAATGCGGTGAGCCGTGCGCTGCTTGGGGCAGATATTGCCGATATGCGTGGCGCTTTACGCCCAATTAACCGAAACGATGGACAACAAGTCCAGCCGATCGAAGCAGTTGCAAGCTACCATCCGCGCTTCTTGCTCGAACGATCGGCCGCCAAGGCGGAAGCCTGGAAAGACTTGCTGCTGTTCGCCCAGGGGATTGATGCGTGATGAGATTGTTGATCCTTGCGGGCATGCTGGGGGCGGTGCCGCTGGCACCCGCGTTGGCAGGCCCCGCGATGGCAGGAGAAGTGCCCGCCGCCGCCCAGCCGGAAACCGTGCCAGCGCAGCTGGATGCAGAACAACGGGCGGGATATCGCACCGCTTTCACCGCCATTCGCGACAAGAAATGGGTTGATGCCCGGCTGCAGCTCGCGACGATGAAGCCGGGGCCGCTGCATGCCATCGCCATGGCGGAATTGCTGGTCGCCAGCGGCTCCCCAAAGGCAACCGCGCAAGAGCTTGCCACGGTACTGGCCGAAGCGCCGGAATTGCCCGAGGCG
>JBBQDD010000314.1:0-2837 GCA_038319335.1 Sphingomonadales bacterium | reverse complement strand
AAGAACGGCACCACGCTGGAAGCGCGCGGCCTGAATTAACGCTCGCCGATATCTTTGAACCCAACGCCTGATCGGGGTGGTGGCATAGCCCAGCCACCCCGATCCACTGACAGAATAGAAGAACGCCCCCCTTGTCGATTTTACTGCTTCTTTTCCTGATTGCCGGTCTGGGCTTGATCGGCTGGCTTACTGCGCGCGTCCGGGCGGTGGGGTTTCGACGGGCGACGACCCGGCGGTTCAGCTCGCTGCCGTCGCACCACGGCACCTTTGTCGCGATGTGGATGGTCATCCCGGCGCTGATGTTCGTGACGGCATGGATGGTCATCACCCCGGCGATGGTGACCAACACCGTGCTGCAAAGCCCCCTGGCGGCGCAATTGCCCCCGCCCGGCTTCGAACGCGCGGCGGTGCTCACAGAGGCGCGCTCGATTGGCGAGGGTCGCCGGGTGTTCAGCGCCAATCCGCTCGCGCAGGCACTGGCCCCTGCCTATGCCGCCGCACAATCGCGGTACAACTGGATCGGATCGACGCTGGCGCTGCTGCTGGCCATTTCGTGCGGGGCCTATGCCTATACCCGGCTGACCCCCGATTTCCGGGCGCGCACCCGGATTGAGCGGGTGGTGATGCTGTTGCTCCTCGCCGCATCGCTGATCGCCATTCTGACGACGGCGGGGATTGTCGGGTCGCTGCTGTTCGAATCCTACCGGTTTTTCCAGATGGTGCCGATCCTCGATTTCCTCACCGGCACGCATTGGAGCCCGCAGGTGATTGATGCGCGCGATCCTGGCGCGTCGCTTGGCGCGGTGCCGTTGTTCTGGGGTACGTTCTTCATCGGGGCGGTGATCGCGATGATCGTGGCGATTCCGTTCGGGCTGATGAGCGCGATTTACCTCACCCAATATGCCGCCCCCGGCGTGCGACGCTGGATGAAGCCGATCCTTGAGGTGCTCGCCGGGGTGCCTACCGTCGTCTATGGCTATTTCGCCGCGCTCACCGTGGCCCCCGCGGTGCGCGATCTTGCGGTGTCGGTTGGTATCACCTGGGCCAGCTCCGAAAGCGCGCTCGCCGCCGGGCTAGTGATGGGGGTGATGATCATCCCATTCGTCTCCTCCATGGCGGATGATTCGATCGCCGCCGTGCCCGCATCGATGCGTGACGGATCGCTCGCGATGGGCGCGACGACATCCGAAACGATCCGCCGGGTGCTGTTGCCGGCCGCCCTTCCCGGCGTGGTGGGCGGGGTGCTGCTGGCGATCAGCCGCGCGATTGGGGAAACGATGATCGTCGTCATGGCCGCATCGGGCATCGCCACGCTGACCCTGAACCCGCTCGCCAGTGCAACCACCGTTACCAAGCAGATCGTCGACCTGCTGACCGGCGAAGCGGAGTTTGACAGCCCAAAGACGCTGGCCGCCTTTGCCCTGGGGCTGACCTTGTTCGTCATCACCCTGCTGCTGAACATCGTCGCGCTGACGGTCGTGAAACGATACCGGGAAGCTTATGACTGACGCGTCCGCTAAGCCTCCGCAGCCGGAACGCGCGCCGACCGATTGGCGCGCTGGCGCCATGCAGCGCCGCACCCGCCGCCGCTATGCGGCAGAGCGCCGGTTCCGACTATTCGGCCTTGGGGCCGTGGTGATGTCCGCCGGGTTCCTGGTGTTCCTGCTCGTCACGATGCTCGCCAACGGGCTGCAGGGCTTTACCCAGACAGAGATCATGCTGCCGGTGGATTTCCCGCGCGCCGGGCTGACGATTGATCCTGCCCGGTTGCAGGGCGAAGGGGCTGATCTGGCGCTGGCAGGTGCTGGCCTGTCCGATGCCACCAATCGCGCCGCCGTCACCGCATTCGGGCCGGGCGGCGACGCGCTGCTGTCAGACGGTGCATGGCTGCGGGTGCGCGACCAGCTGAAGGCCAATCCATCCTTGCTGCGCGGCAAGGCGGTGGTGCGCGTGCCCGCCGCGACCGAGCTTGATATCGCCGCCAAGGGCAAGGGCGCCGCCGAGGCAGAAGCTGCTGTGGCCCGGCTGCGGGCGGCGGGGCAGCTGACCATCGCACTGAACTGGCCGTTCCTGAGCGAATCCGACGCGACAGACCCGACCACGGTGGGCATCTGGGGGGCACTGAAGGGATCGCTGTTCACGATGCTCGTCACGCTCAGCCTGGCATTCCCGATCGGCGTGTTGTCTGCGCTGTACCTTGAGGAATATGCCCCCCGGAACCGCTGGACCGACCTGATCGAGGTGTCGATCAACAACCTGGCCGCCGTGCCGTCGATAATCTTCGGGTTGCTGGGACTGGCCGTGTTCCTGAACACGTTTCACCTGCCGCGTTCGGCCTCCATCGTCGGCGGGTTGACGCTGGCGCTGATGACCATGCCGGTGATCGTGATTGCCGGGCGCAACGCCATCAAATCCGTGCCGCCGTCCATCCGCGATGCGGCGCTGGGCGTGGGGGCAAGCCCCATTCAGGTGGTGTTCCACCATGTCCTGCCGCTCGCCCTGCCCGGCATCCTGACCGGCACGATCATCGGCATGGCGCGCGCGCTGGGCGAAACCGCGCCACTGTTGATGATCGGCATGCGCGCCTTCATCGCCACCCCGCCCGAACGGCTGACCGATCCGGCGACCGTGCTGCCGGTGCAGATATTCCTATGGTCTGACGAGGTGAGCCGCGGTTTTGTTGAAAAAACCAGCGCGGCCATCATCGTGCTGCTGGTGTTCCTGCTCGCGATGAACGGGATCGCCATCTACCTCCGCAACAAATTTGAGACTCGCTGGTAATGAACGCACCCACCATCCCTGCCCCCATGCCGAGGGCACGCGCGCCGAAAATGACG
>JBBQDD010000313.1:0-2838 GCA_038319335.1 Sphingomonadales bacterium | reverse complement strand
GATCGCGCATCTCGACTGGGGGATGCCGGGGCGTGAGGCGCTGGGCCAGGGGCTGGTGTATTTCAACGCCAAGGGGCTGGTGCTCGAACAGGGAACCACGCTGGAACCGATGAAGGCCGAACTGGAAAAGCTGGGCCATGTGGTGTCGATCGGCAAGCTGGAGCTGAAGGCCAATGCCGCTGAATTGACCCCGGGCGGCTGGGTTGGCGCTGCCGATCCGCGCAGCGTAGGCGTTGCGCTGACTGAATAATCGTCGCAAACCGGCCCGACCCAATTGACCGCGTAAGCCGTAACGGCTGCGCCTATAAGCGACTCCAGGAGAGACGATGCGAAAGCTCGAACATTTCCCCAATCTCGTCACGATGTTCTTCACCCGCGCCCGCGAACAGGGCGACAAACCCTTCTTGTGGCATAAACATGATGGTGCATGGGTGTCGCGCAGCTGGCGCGAAACCGCCGAACAGGTGGCGGCGCTGGCGGCTGGATTGAAGGCGGCGGGGATTGCGCCGGGCGACCGGGTGATGCTGGTATCCGAAAACCCGCCCGAATGGTGCATCAGCGATCTGGCGATCATGGCGGCAGGCGCGATCACTGTGCCGACCTATGTCACCAATACCGAGCGCGACCACGCCCATATCCTGGAAAACAGCGGCGCGCGTGCGGTGATCGTGTCCAATGCCAAGCTCGCCCGCGTCCTGCTGCCCGCCGTGATGCGCGCCAGCCAGGCGCGGATGGTGATCGGCATGGAGGATTTGCGGATCGGCCAATCAGGCAATCTCGATTTCCACAGCTGGCAGCAGCTGATTGCCGACAACCCCACCACGCCAACCGCCTGCGCCGCGCAGGCCAATTTCACGCGCGATGACACCGCGTGCATCATCTATACCAGCGGCACCGGCGGCGCGCCGCGCGGGGTGATGCAGCATCACGGCGCGATCCTGCACAACGTCTACGGCTGCTGCACCGTCATTTCAGAGGATTTCGGGTGGGAGGAAGAGGTGTTCCTGTCGTTCCTGCCGCTGTCCCACGCGTATGAACACACCGGCGGCCAACATTTCCCGATCGGGCTGGGCGCGCAGATTTACTATGCCGAGGGGCTCGACAAGCTCGCCTCCAATATCGAGGAAACGCGCCCCACGCTGATGGTCGTCGTACCGCGCCTGTTTGTGGTGCTCCGCGCCCGCATGCTGAAAACGATCGAGAAGCAGGGCAAGCTTTCCAACTATCTGCTCGACCAGGCACTGGCGATTGGCGGGCGCGAGCATGTGGGGAAAAAGGGCCTGCTCGACGGACCGATGAACCTGCTGCTCGGCGCGACCCTGCGGCCCAAGGTATCCAAGAAATTCGGGGGGCGGATCAAGGCGATGGTATCGGGCGGCGCGCCGCTGAACCCCGAAATCGGCGTGTTCTTCCAGGCGCTCGGCCTCACCTTCCTGCAAGGCTATGGCCAGACCGAGGCCGCCCCCGTTATCTCATGCAACCGGCCCAAGGCGGGGCTGAAGATGGACACGGTCGGCCCGCCGCTCGCCAATACCGAAGTGAAGATCGCGGAGGATGGCGAGATTCTGGTGCGCGGGGAGCTCGTCATGCACGGCTATTGGCGCAACCCGGAGGAAACCGCGCGGGTGCTTAAAGACGGTTGGCTCCACACCGGTGATATCGGAATCATCGACGAAAAAGGCCGCATCAAGATCACCGATCGCAAGAAAGATCTGATCATCAACGACAAGGGCGATAACGTCGCCCCGCAAAAGGTGGAGGGCATGCTGACCCTTCAGCCCGAAATCCTGCAGGCGATGATCGCGGGCGACCGGCGGCCGCATATGGTGGCGGTGCTGGTGCCCGATCCCGAATGGACGCAGGAATTCTGCGCGCGCACCGGCGACAGTTGCGACTTCACCAAATTATCCGAAAACCCCGATTACCGCGCGGCGTTGACCGCGGCGGTTGAGCGGGTGAACAAGGATCTGTCCGTCATCGAACGCATCCGCCGGTTCATCATCGCCGACGAACCCTTTGCGATCGAGAATGAACAGCTCACCCCGTCGCTGAAGATAAGGCGGCATGTGCTGAAACAGGTTTACGGCGAACGTCTGGACGCGCTGTACCGGGGGTAGCGGTGCGGTGATCGCTGGGATGGGTCGGCTTTCGTCCCTGCGCCCTTTTTGCGCGACCCCGGTGTAACCTTGCGCATCGCACCGGCGTATAGAGGCACACTGCCCTATTCAGGAGAAATACCGATGCGCCCTGCCCGTTTCCTTGCGCTTGCACTTGCCGCCGTTGCCCCGCTTGCCGCCACCGCCGTTTCAGCGGCCACCGCGGCCCAGCCAATCGCAGTTGGCAGCAAGGTGCCCGCTGATTTCGCCGCCATCGACACGGCCGGCAAGGCCCGCAATTTCGCTTCGATTGCGGGCAAGAAGGGCGTCGTGCTGGTATTCTTCCGTTCCGCTGCCTGGTGCCCCTATTGCCAGAAGCAGTTGAAGGACATTCGCGATCTGCAGCCCGAACTTACCAAGCGTGGCTATACGCTGGCGGCAATCAGCTATGATTCGGTGGAAGCGCTGAACAAGTTCAACACCAAGGTGCCGGTCAACTACACCTTGCTGTCAGACGTCGGCTCGAAGCAGATCGACGCGTTCGGCCTGCGCGATCCGGCCTATCCCAAGGACAGCTTTGCCTATGGCGTGCCGCGCGCGACGATTTTGGTGATTGGCCGCAACGGCGTGATCAAGCAGAAAATCTCCACCGACGATTACAAAATCCGTGCCGATAACAAGACGATCCTGGCGAGCGTCGACGCCGGGTGATCTGACCGTCGGAAAAAGGCCTCTGAAAGCC
>JBBQDD010000312.1:0-2851 GCA_038319335.1 Sphingomonadales bacterium | reverse complement strand
CCGTTCCATGCGGTCGTGGTTGCCGTGCCCCGCAAATAGGCGCCCTGAGCCTCGGAGAAGGCGAACGCGGCGCTATCCTGACACGACAGCCAAAACGCCTCATATGGTGCCCTTTTGCCGTCGCTATGGGCATGGAGCGCTGCCAGGGTGGCACGCAGCATGAGCGATGGCGCAATCGGTGCGGCGCGCGACTGTTCCGCAACGTCATACAGCGCGGCCAACCCCAGGAAGATGATTCGATCGCGGTCGGTTGCCATCGGCGCATTGCAGCACCGCAAATCCAACATGTCGCGGGTTGCATGGCTGGGCTTTCAGTGGGGTGGCTGATCGCCGAACGATTCGACCCCCCTTTTCCGTATCCGTTCCGTACAGAATCTGCGGGCTGGACGTAAGTCATTGAAAAGGTGGTGCACCCGACACGATTCGAACGTGTGGCCTCTGCCTTCGGAGGGCAGCGCTCTATCCAGCTGAGCTACGGGTGCCTGTGGATCAGCGCGTAGCAAAGGCTGCGGCGGTGCGCCAGATTTTTTCGGCTTTCCCCCGGCACGTCGCCGTACGGCCCTGTCACCGCGGCTACGGTGCCGCCAGGATCACCTGTTGAAAGCTGCCGATCGGGCAGCGTGCACCGCTGCCGATGGGGCTGAGGTACAATACGGTGATGATATCGCTGGCACAGAGCCGGCCCAGCGCGGTGGAATAGCCGAATCGCTCCTGGAACCCCAGCCCGGGACACCCGCCCTTGATGGTGGCGCGGTACACCTTGCCGCCAAGCAGTTTGAAATCGATCACCGAATCGTTGCGCACATAGGTGTCGCGGATCAATCGGCTGGGGATGCAGCTTTCGGGTTTGCCGACGGGCGTTGCGCTGGACACCCCGCCGCGATCACGTGCGGTGCCGCTGTCAGCCGCCAACCCAAAGCCGCCGATCAACAGCAGCGTGGCGGCGGGAGCAACAAAAACCCGGCGGTGCATCGATCACTCCTGTTACCCGGCCAGTGCGCTTGCAGCCCGTTTCGCGGGCAGCGGCGTTTTGGCCTTGAACGCGCACAGATCGCTGACGGGGCACCGCCAGCATTCAGGTGTACGCGCCTTGCACACATATCTGCCGTGCAAGATTAACCAGTGATGAGCATAGACACGGAATGGCGCGGGGGTGCGCCTGTCGAGCTGTTTTTCCACCGCCAGCGGTGTTTTACCGGGGGCTAGGCCGGTGCGGTTGCCGACGCGGAAGATGTGGGTATCGACCGCAAAAGTCTCTGCGCCGAACGCCACGTTCATCACGACGTTGGCGGTCTTTCGGCCCACCCCGGCCAGCCTTTCCAGCGCATCACGGTCGGCCGGCACCACGCCGCCATGATTGGCGATCAACGCCTCGCTTAGCGCGATGACGTTTTTCGCCTTGGTGTTAAACAGCCCGATCGATTTGATGTGCTGCTTCAACCCGTCCAGGCCCAGTGCGACCATCGCGGCAGGGGTATCAACTTCGGCAAACAGCGCGCGGGTGGCCTTGTTGACGCCGATATCAGTGGCCTGTGCCGACAGGACGACCGCGACCAGCAGCTGATAGACGTTGCCCGATTCCAGCTCGGTTTCCGGGTGGGGATTATCCACCGCCAGCCGCGCGTAGAAATCGAAAATATGTGCCTTCTTCAAACGCCAAGCACCTGCGCCATTGAATAGCTGCCTGCTGGCTTTCCCACCAGCCATAGCGCCGCCGTGATGGCGCCGTGTGCAAAGATCGCCCGGTCCTCCGCCCGGTGCCCAAGCTCGATCCGTTCGCCATTGCCCGCAAAGATCACCTGATGGTCCCCCGCCACGGTGCCGCCGCGCAGCGAGGATAGGCCGATCGTGCCCTGTGCCCGATCTCCGCTAAGTCCCGCCCGGCTCATGACGCTGACATCGCCCAGCGCGACCCCGCGCCCCGCCGCTGCCGCCTCGCCCAGCATCTGCGCGGTGCCTGACGGGGCATCGACCTTGGCACGATGGTGCATTTCGACGATTTCGATATCCCAGCTCGCGTCCAGCCGCGCGGCCGCCTCGCGCACCAGCCGTGCGAGCAACGTCACGCCAAGCGATGTGTTGCCGGTCTGCAGTACGGCGATGTCGTGCGCTGCCTCCGCAATCAGCGCGCGGTGGGCCTGGCTGATGCCAGTGGTGCCAATCAGGATCGGGGTGCCCGCTGCGCGCGCCGCGGCCAGATTGGCGGGCAGGGCGCCGGGGACGGTGAAATCAACCAGCACATCGGCGATTTTGGCGAGCGGTGCAGGATCGCCCCCCGCGTCGATTCCGCCTGCCAGCGCCGCGCCATAATCGGGCAGCGCCGCCGCAATGGCATGCCCCATGCGCCCCGCGCTGCCATAAATGCCGATTGCCGCCACTTGATGCTCCGATCCTCGATCTTGCCCCGGTCAACCAACCCGGACCTGATCACCGCGCCCCACGCGCCAGATGGCAGAAAGCAGCGATCGACAACAGACCCATGTAGCCGTTCGAACGGAAAAAAGCGGAGCGGCGAACGCGGTCTGCCGGTCTTGCCTGCGGTGGGGTCCGTGACAGCTCGCCATGTATCCCGTGGAACAGGGGAGAGCAATCAGACAGGGCGATGCCTGCCCGCCTGTGCTCCCGCGAACGGACCAAGCAATCGGCGCTAGTCGACCACCTGGTCGGTCTTGCGGCGTGATTTTGGCGCGAGGCCATCGGCGGCATTCGCCACCCCGGTTCGCGCGCGGCGATCGACCCGCAGTTCGAACACATCAGGGCGCGAATAATGGCCATCGGTGTCGAGCGATGTCAGCCCCCGGCCAATCGCCGACAGATCGAGATCAGCAACCAGCAGGTCAGGGCCGTCCTC
>JBBQDD010000311.1:0-2853 GCA_038319335.1 Sphingomonadales bacterium | reverse complement strand
GTCATGAAAGCTTTTTTCTGCTCAACGACACCAGTTGGGGCCAGCGGCGCGGCTATGAGCGGATGCGCAACATGATCGGGGTGACACTGCCCGTCGTGCGCCAGGTGAATGCCGATATCGGGTATCTGAACCAGTACCGCTTTGCGCGGGACGGCAAGCAGGCCCAGATGGACCATGTGCTGAGCATACAGCTGACGATCAACCTTGCAGCGGCACCTGCTGCATCGGTGAACGACTGATCGCGGGGCAGGGGCGCAAATTTCGCCGTTTGGTGAATGCGCCGGCCCTTATCCCCCACTGCCCGGCGGCTTCAGCGCTTGTGCCAGTGATGTCGTGCCGCTGCCCCGCCGTGCCGGTTGCGGCTGGGTGGGGGCGGGGGCCCAGCCGGTCATGTAGATGATCTCGAATGTTTCGCTGGTACGACCATCTGTATCGGCGCGATCGGCGAACAATGCGGCTGCCCGCGCGATGACATCGCGACGCAGCGGCACCCGGCCGGGCATCACATTACCCGCTGCCATGCCGCGCAGATCGCGCAGCAGCGAAAACAGGTTGGCATAGCGCACCGTCAGCGTCTCCGTATCCGCCACCGGCAGTGCAAAGCCGGCGCGCATCAGCAAATCGCCTGCTGAACGGACATCGACCTGGGGGTGGATTCGCGCGGCTGGCCTGTCCCCTTCAGCCTGCTGCAACACGCGGCGCAGCGTGCCCAGGCTGCCCGCACCCGCAAAGGCGGCCAGGAACAGCCCGTCAGGCCGCAGCACGCGCCGCGCCAGCGTGAGCGCTCCGGGCAGATCGCCGACACTGTCCAGAACGCCTGCCGACACCACCAGATCAAACGCTCCATCGGCGAAGGGCAGCCGGTCCTCATCCGCCTGCACTCCCCCTGCGGCCGCTGCAAAGGCGAACCCGGCATCGACGCGGGCGATCCGCGCGCCGGGGGGAGGGGGGAAGGTGCCGTTGAAGCAGCCAAGATCAAGCACGCTTTCAAACTGTCGGGACACGCTGTCGAGGCGATCTGCAATCCCTTCCAGCAGGAAGGCACGCAGGAAATCGGCATCGGCATAACCGGCGGCGGCACGATCGCGGCGAAGGCGGCGGGCGGTGCGATCAAAGATGTCGGGGCTGTCCACGCCGCATCTTGTGCCGCCCGCATCGCCGCGCGACAAGCGTGGAGATGCGGGTGCTGGCTCCCCTTTTATCTGGCTTTTTATCCGGTCTGTCGTTTGTCGCCGGGCTGGCGCTGCCGCCGCGCTGCCCCGGCTGCGGCGCGGTGACGGCGGCCGACCACCGGTTCTGCGCAGATTGCTGGGGGAAGCTCCATTTCCTGACGCCGCCATGGTGCAGCCGGTGCAATCTGCCGCTGGCTTTTGATCGCGGTGCGGACGCGTGCTGCGCCGATTGCCTTGCCCAGCCGCCCGCCCATGCCGGCATCCGCGCCGCTGTGGCTTATGGCGATATTGCGCGCGGGGTGGTGCTGCGCCTGAAATATGGCAGGCGGACTGCCTTTGCGGAGACGGCGGCACGCCACATGGCCCGGTTGATGCCGGAGGACACCGATCTGATCGTGCCGGTGCCACTGCACCGCTGGCGGTTATGGTCGCGCGGGTTCAATCAGGCGGCACTAATCGGCCAGGCGCTGGGCAGGCTGGCGGGCAAGCCCTGCAATGTCGATGTGCTGACGCGCCCGCGGGCCACGCCCATGCTGCGCGGGCTGGGCAAGCGCGCCCGTGCCAGGGCCGTCAAGGCAGCCTTTGCGGTTGCGCGTGCCGCTCGCGCCGCGCTGCGCGGGAAGGCGATCGTGTTGGTGGATGACGTCCATACCAGCGGGGCGACCAGCAACGCCTGCACAGCCCAGTTGCTGCGCGCCGGGGCCACCAGCGTGACGATCCTGTGCTGGGCGCGGGTGCTGGCGGATGACGGCAGTGATTGACAATCGCTGCCCGCGTCCACAATTGTTGGTGAATGACCAAGGTCGAGATTTATACCAAGGCGTTCTGCCCCTTTTGCACCCGTGCGCTGCGGTTGCTCGGCACCAAGCCCGTCGAGATCGAGGAGCATGACATCACCATGGGTGGGCCCCGCCGGATGGAGATGCTGGCACGGGCCAATGGCGGCACCACCGTGCCGCAGATTTTCATCGACGGAAAGCATATCGGCGGATCGGACGATCTGGCCGCGCTGGAGGATGAAGGCAGGCTCGACGCGCTGATCGGCGCATGACCCGCATCGCGCTGTTCCAGATGACGAGCGGTATTGATCCGGCGGCGAACGCGCTGGACGTGGCTGCCGCGATTGCCCAGGCAGCAGCGGGCGGGGCGGCGATGCTGTTTACGCCTGAAATGTCGAACCTGGTTGACCGCGACCGTACCCGGGCTGCGGCATCAGTGCGGGGCGAGGATGATGATCCGGTGCTGGCGGCGGCCCGCGCTGGCGCGGCGGCGCACGGGATATGGGTGCATCTTGGTTCGATCGCGCTGCGCGGGGCCGATGGCAAGCTCGCCAACAGGGCCTTTATGATCGATTCCACCGGCGCCATCCGGGCCCGGTACGACAAGCTTCATTTGTTCGACGTCGATTTACCCACCGGCGAAAGCTGGCGGGAATCAGCGGCCTATACAGCGGGGGAGGGGGCCGTGGTGGTTGCCACGCCGATTGGGGCGATCGGGCTGTCCATCTGTTATGATCTGCGCTTTGCCGATTTGTACCGCGCGCTCAGCAATGCCGGCGCGACCGTGCTGACTGTGCCGGCCGCCTTCACCCGGCCGACCGGCGAGGCGCATTGGCACATCTTGCTCCGCGCCCGCGCGATCGAGGCGGGTGCCTACCTGATCGCGGCGGCACAAACCGGCG
>JBBQDD010000310.1:0-2858 GCA_038319335.1 Sphingomonadales bacterium | reverse complement strand
GGCCGTTCAAGCAGCAGTGCGCGCGCCTGATCGACGCTGAGCGTATCGGGCAGCAACATCGCAAACAACGGCGCCTGTTCGGGCAGCAGCGTGTTGACGTTGATCCGCGACGGCTTGGCGCGGGGCTGGGCGCACACCCAGGGGCGGATTTTGGCGTAGATCTGGGGTGTTACCTCGGCAATGGCGCGCAGCTCGCTGACATCGCTGATCATCGCATTGGCGGTGCGGTAGCCGGTCTGGCGTCCGCCATAGCGTTCATCCTCCGCCCCATTGGGCAGCGGCGTGCTGTCACTATCGATCCAGTCGGCGGTGGCCGCCGCAATCGTGGCCCCGGACTGGCGCGGCACCCCAACCAACGTCATCAGCCGGGTGAATTGCGCGATCGCCGCCGGCCGCGCGACCAACACGCCGGGGCCGCCATCCACCACCAGCCCGTTCAGGTTGAAACAATTGCCGCCATCAACCACGGTCGCGGTCGCCAGCCCGCCGGGGACTGGCAATTGGAAAGGTCGCCCGCTCCAGCCGCCGGCCAAGGTCACGACAGCCGCATTGCCTGAAAGCAGCGAATCGATCCCCGTCGTCGCCAGCGTTTCCGCTGCCATGGCATAGCCCCGCGCCTGCTCGATCGCGATCATGTTGGACGCAAGCCGAGTCGACAGGCGCAGCTTTTCCAGCGCCGTCGCCGCCAGCACGGCAATCACCGCCACCAGCAACAGCACAGTCAGCAGCGCCGCACCCCGTTCACGGGCTGGCAGGGCGGTGGCATTACCCCGCATTGCCGGGCGCTCCATCGCCGGGCGGCAGCTGATAGCTCGTGCCGACGACATAGACGCTGCGAAACCGGGTGCCATCGTTGCGGGTGACAACCATCTCCATGGCATCGGGCAGCGCGATGCCCGGCTTTGCCTCCCAGCGATCAGCCCACGCCCCGGCAATCCGGTAACGCAGGTCGATGCCGCGAACCGCCCGCAGCAGGATGGCGGGCGCAAGCGGGCTGGCCCCATCGAGCATAGGATAAGCAATGCGTTCCAGATTGCCGCCGTTCAGCCGATACTCAACCTTTTGCTGGTCCGATCGCGGTGCATCATCCAGATTGGTCCAGCCGCTGCGCACCAATTGCAGCATCGGCGCGCCAACAGGTCCGCTCGCGCCGATAAAGCCCGGCATCGCATTGCCATCCTGATCCCGCACCGCCCGGTTGGACGCTTGCGCCAGATCAGCCGACAGCGCTGACGACAACCGCCCGAAAGCGGCAATATCATCCAGCCGCGCCGCCGTTGCCGATTGCGCCCGCACGCTGAACGTCAGCAGCGCCACACCGGCCGCAGCCAGCAACCCGAAGATCAGCAGCGCGATCATCATCTCGACCAGCGTAAAGCCGTTTTGGGCGGGTCGCGGCATCATGGCACCGTGCCCCCCGGCAAGGGTGCGGTGGGCAGCGTGACGGGGCGGTTTGGCGGGCGGACCACGGTCAACCTGCCCAGCGTCGTCCCCGTCGTGTCGCTGACGGTCACGTCCACGCGCACCGCACCCTGATCGCCCAGCGGTGCGGCCACGCGCTGCCAGCTCCAGGCACGGCCGCCATTATCCTCCACGCCGTTGCTGACGCCGGTTACCGGGGGCTTTGCATCGGTAAGCGTTTCCACCGCGACGTTGCGCGCGACAATCTGCGCCATCATCGTCCGGTCAAGGCTGGATGCACTGCGGATGATAGCGCCCTCCAGCCTGATCAGCGCCATCGCCGCCAGGCTGAACACCGCCAGCGCGACCATCATCTCAATCAGCGTGAAACCCGCCTGACGCAGGCCCGGCCTATCCATCGATCGTCACTTCACCGTCCGCACCGATATGCACGGTGGAGGTCGCCTCGCCACCGCGCCGCAGCTGCACGTCGAACGGGGCATTGGCCAGACCGGTTGAATCGAAGATCACCCTGTCGCGGCCCTGGCTGCTCAGGATCACCGGGCGGATATCAGCGGCCCAGCGCGATACCCGCAACGGCTTTTCGCTGATCGGTTGCCATGCGCCCGCTGCGCGCTTGTCAAAGCCATAGCCTTCGCGCGACACCCAGATGCTCACGGATCGCCCTTCAACAATCGCGCTGTCATGCGCGGCGCGCGCGCGGGCAGCAAAGCGTTCCGCATCGTCTCTCAACCGGCCGCGCGGATCGGGGATCGCCAGCACCACCGCAGCCGATGCTAGCCCGATAATCGTCACTACGATCATCAGTTCGATCAGCGTGAACCCGGTTTCGCGCCACCGCCGCCTGGTGATTGGCCGGGGGCGTCGGGTAACCGCAGGATTATTGCCAGTTCCCGATATCGGCATCGATCCCCTCGCCGCCTTCCTTGCCGTCTGCGCCCAGCGTCCAGATGTCGATTGCACCGTGCGTGCCCGGCGAAGCATACAGGTAATCCCGACCCCAGGGATCCTTGGGCAGCTTCTTGATATAGCCGCCCGCCTGATAGCGCGATGCATCTGTAAGTGATGGTGGCGCGCTGACAAGCGCTGCCAGTCCGTCTGCGGTGCTCGGGTAGCTGATGTTCTGCAGCTTGTAGAGCTCAAGCCCATCCTCGATGATCGCGATATCGGCTTTGGCCTTTTGCTCGCGCGCACGGTCACCGCTGGGCAGCACGTTCAGCGCCACGATGGTCGCGAGCAGACCGAGAATGACGATCACGACCATCAACTCGACAAGCGTGAAGCCGTTTTCGGCGGAGCGCCGAAGGGGCGTGAAGCCAATTTCGCTGCGGCGCGGCAGTTTTGGGGGTTGTTTACGCATGATACTCCTCATTGCCCGGCAAGCGTGTTGAGTTGCAAAATCGGCAGCAGGATGGACAGCACGATGGTCGCCACGA
>JBBQDD010000309.1:0-2908 GCA_038319335.1 Sphingomonadales bacterium | reverse complement strand
ATCAGCAGGGCGCGGCAGGCGGCGGCGTAACGCGTCCGCACGAAGCCTTGTCTACGTCGACAGCGGTTACCGCTTGCGCTGCTTTCTGGCGGCGTATTTTGCGTCGCGGATCGCCTTTTTCTCGGCATCGCTCAGCTCTGGCTTGATCTTGGCGGCTTCTGCTTCTGCCTCAAGCCGCTTGCGTTCGGCCTTTTCGGCGGCTTCGATTTCGCGCTGAGCGATCTTGGCAGCGCGCTTTTCGGCGTCGGCGGCTTCCTTGGCGGCGCGGGCGGCCAGACGAGCGGCCACTGCCTCCTCGTCAATTGGCGGGCGCGCCTTCAGCTTGTCGAGCGCTGCCTGTTTGGCCTTGGCGGCGCTGGCAATGCGATCAGTAAAGCCGGGATCCTTGTACGACATGAGGTAAGCTGCTCCGAAAAATCTTTTGGTAGCCCCCAGATTATGGGGCCAAGGCGTTATGGGCGTGCTATGCCCATTGATTATGCCCCAGTCCATCCCGCAGTCGATCCCGCATGAATACAGCATCGCCATCGATCCGGCCGATATCGATTTCATGGGGCATGTGAATAATGCCAGCTATCTCAAATGGGTACAGGAGGCTGTTATCAGCCACTGGGAACGACTCGCCCCGGCAGAGGCGATTGCGGCCCATCTGTGGGTCGCGCTGAAGCATGAAATAACCTATCGCAAACCGGCATTTCTGGCTGATGATGTCGTGGCAACGGTGTTGCTGGAAAAGGTGCACGGCGCGCGCGCATTCTATCAGACGATCATTCGCCGCGGTGAGGATGTGCTTGCCGAGGTGCAATCGAGCTGGTGCTGCATCAACGCCGACACCCACCTGCCCGCGCGACTGACTGATAACATCATCGAGCGTTTCTTGGGCAAATCCACCAGTTGAACGGTGCGGCCCGGCGATTTCGCCGTGCCAGACGCCCAGCAAAAAGGGGCACTCGTTGCCGAGCGCCCCTTTTCACTATAGCTGCACCAGAATCGTTTTAGCGCTTGTTGGTGGACATCGCGTCGGCATTGTCAGCCGCATCGTCTGCTGCTTCGCGAACATTGTCCGCCTTTTCGTTCATCGCATCAGCCGAATTTTCCATCATGTCCGATGCCATGGCATTCGACGTGTTGTCGGCCATCGCATCCATCGAGTCGGCCTTCATTTCCATGTTGTCGGCCATCATTTCGCCGGTGTTCTCAATGGCGGCACCCTCAGGCGAACGACCACAGGCGGACAGGGCAACAAGGCTGGCAGCGGCAGTGGCCGCGAGGATGATCTTCTTCATAATTAGCTCCCCAAAAGGACGATATACGGACCGCCCCCTGGACGGATCGCGGCACTAAGGCAGCAATAAAACCCCATGCACGGCAAAGGGTTCCATCACATTTGACAGTATTTTCATTGCGTTAGCGTTACTGTTTTGGTGGCGTCACTTCGGCTTCACGGGGCCGATATCCTCCGGCGCATTCGCTGTTACCGCAAGCATCGCCGTCCAAGCTGCGACATTCTGGCGGAGCTGATCACGGTCGATGCGCTCCAGCGTGTCCTCAGGCGTGTGGTGATAATCGAAATACCTGGTGCCCGTCTGGTTCAGGTCGATGCCCGCAACGCCCGATTTGATCAGCGGCGCAATGTCCGCCCCATCGCCGCCCAAAGCCGTGCCGCGCACGATGCCCAGCGGGGCGAGCGCCGATGCCACCCGGTCGCCCATCGGCTTGGCGCTTTCCGGCAGGTTGAATTCGACACGCCATACCCGGTCTGCGCCGAAATCTGATTCGGCGGCCAGCACATGGCGTTCTTCCTTGTGCGCTGCAAAATAGGCAGCGGAGCCCGTACCGCCCGTCTCCTCATCGCCGAACCATACCACGCGGACCGTGCGACGCGGGGCAGGGCCGTCCAGCAGCCGCTTGGCCGCCGCCGTTGTAATCGCCACGCCTGATGCATCGTCAAGCGCGCCGGTGCCCAGATCCCAGCTGTCGAGATGCCCGCCGACCAGAACGATTCCCGCTGCCGGATCGGTGCCGGGCACATCGGCGATCACGTTGCCCGTATCGTGCATGCCGGTCTGGCGCGGGGTGAGCACCAGATGCAGCGTGATCGGCTTTCCACGCGCCACCATTCGCGACAGGTTATCCGCGTCTGACGTTGACAGGGCGGCGGCGGGAATCGGGGTAACGCCCTTGGGAAAATTGGTCTGGCCGGTATGCGGCCCGCGACCGTGATCGCTGCCGATTGAGCGGACAATGATGGCGGCGGCACCCTTTTTCGCGGCAACACCGGGGCCAACAAACCGTGCAGGCCCGAATGCGCCATAGCTGGAGCCATCCTGGGTGGCGACCATGGCATTGGAAACAAACGCAATCTTGCCCGCCAGGTTGCCATCGGGCGCGCGCTGCAAATCTGCGAACGTGGGGAAATACACGATCTCCGCCGTCAGCCCCTCAGGCGGGGTCGCGCCTGATCCCCCCAATGCCGTCAGCCGCAGTTTTTGCGGGAAAGGGCTGATGACTTCGGCGGTTTCCTCTCCGCGCTGCCAGACGGACATGGGCGTGGTTTCGATATGGACGTTCTTGAAGCCAAGCGCCGTAAGCTTTTGTACGGCCCAGTCGCGCGCCCGCGCCTCTGCCGCAGTGCCGGCGGGACGGGGGCCGACCTCGGTCGTCAGCCCCTCGATAATCTCATACGCCACATCGTCCTTCAGCGCCGCATCGCGGAGCGCGGCGACGGTCGGATCGACGGCGGGGGCGACTGGTGGGGTGGGGCGGCCCTGTGCATGCGCGGGAAGCGCCATCAACAGGGGGAGCGGGGTGGCGGCCAGCGCCGCGAGCATCAGGGTTTTTCTCATGGGGCACAGGGTTAGCCACCGCGCGCGGGTTTGCCAATCACCGGCGCGCTCGCTAAAGCCCC